>NZ_DDOI01000035.1:15756-26981 GCF_002341575.1 Marinobacter sp. UBA2498
GCGACCACCATCGAGGGTGAGCTGATCAGCGCCAGCTCCGATCAGGACGGCAATATTGTAGGTGACCGCGCCACCGGCCAGATCAACTACCAGTACGGCACAGCCAATGTGAAATTTGGCCAGCTCGTGGACGACAGCACCCTGACCGCCGAAGAAAAAGCCGAGCCTTGGTACGACCCCGCCAACGTCGACGAAAACGGCATGATCTGGAAGCCAACTTTCGTCCAGCCCGGCACAATGCGCTACAACGCGGTGGCCGTGAGCTATCTACCCTTGGACGCAGACATCGTCGGCATCGACGCCGTGCGCCTGCCGGCAGATGGCCGGGTGCCGATTTACCGCCCGGGCGACGTCGTGATGGTCATGCACCCGCAGGAAACCGCCCCACAGACTGTGTCGAACGGTGACATCATCACCACCCGCCCACGGGTGGGCTGGGTGCGGGTGATCGACGCCGACGGCAACACAGTGACCGATGGATACACCCTGGACCGGGCGACGGGCGAGGTCACCTTCACAGACGTATCCGGCATTGCCATGCCGGTCACCCTCCGCCACACAGTGGCAGACCTGCGCCTGGTCACGGATGTGCAGATCACCGGTGACATCACCCTGAGCCGGCCCCTGACCCACGACTACCCGGCCGGTGAGTCCATCGTGGCCAGCTGCCTGATCCACGGCGACCGCCGCGCCCGGGTATCGGCCACTTGGGATCAGAAGACCTGGGATGGCACCTGGCAGGATGTGCCGGTCGGGGACGAGGCCACGGCCACCCTGAACACCATCGCGCATCCGATTACCGTGACCAACGAGGGGGCGGAGACGGAGCGCTGGGTGCTGCGCTGGATCAACAGCACCACAGTGGAGTTGATCGGCCAGCGCGTCGGACTGGTCTACACGGGCCCCTTCACCGAGGACATCGCGCCCATCAATCCGCGCACCCGAAACGAAGACGGCTCGGGCGGGGTGCCCTATCTCACCATCCCGGCTGCCGCCAATGGTGGCGGCTGGAGCGCGGGCAACGTGGTCCGCATCAACACCGTGGGGGCGCTGGCGGATTTCTGGATCGCCCGGGCGATTCAGCAGAGCGATGAGCCGCTGGATGACGGCGCGGATGGGTGTGAGCTGCACGTTCTCGGCAACATCGACAGACCTTGATAGGAGAGTGCAATGCCAGTACCTCAAAACAGCACAGTGCGGTGGTTCCACTCCGAAATGGCCGGAGCTCCGCAGATCATGGCCCAGGCCGGCGACCTCATCGCCATTCTGGATGCCTGCCTGATCAACGGCTTTGGCACCGCTGCGCCGGATGGCGACAAGATCACGATCAGCAATGGCGTGGCCACCGTGCATTTCAGCGGCGGACACGATTTTGAGAAATATGCGGTTGTCGAAATTTCAGGCGCAACCCCGGCGGAGCTGAACGACGTCTGGCGGATCACCGGGGCCACACCGACCGCATTTACCTTCGATTGCCCGGGTATTCCTGATGGAATTGCGTCGGGCGATATTGCGGTCAAACGGGCGACGCCCGGGTACTGGGAAAAAGCGTTCGGGGATACGCTCAAAGCGGCCTACCGGTCGACCCACCCGGATGCCACCGGCTTTTATCTGAGGGTGGATCACAGTAGCGGTGGCAGTAGTGCACAGGCTGTGCATGGTCTGGAGGGAATGACGGATATTGATGACCTCTCCCAGAGTTTCGGGTCCGGTTACTGGAGGGCTACCGCTGAGACTTCTTCGAGCTATCTGCCCAGGCCGTGGGCTCTGATAGCCGATGATCGCTGGCTATATCTGGCTGTCGCGTTTAGTAGATCTTACTCGTGCACGCTGTGGCAGTTCGGGGATTTTGTGCCGCTATCAGGCGAGGATCTTTTTAACTGTGCAATCACCGGACATACGTCGAGTCCATATTACCCGTATTACGCCTCGAGTCAGTACGCTGGTGATGGCTCGAGTAGTGATGGGTGTTATATAGCCAGAAACGCAGATGGGTCCGGCAGTCAGATTGCCTATAAACGACGCGCTATGGGCGTATCGAATCCCCGATACCTTGGCGGTAACGGCCCATACCCGTACCCCACCACAGGCGGGCATATGTTCTCAGGGCCACCTCTGGTAATCGGTGGCAGTTCTATCAGAGGCACCATGCCCGGCCTTTTCACAAACGAATGTGGGAATGATGTTTTCGGTCTTCCCGGCGTGATCGCCGATCATTATTTGGTGACTGATCGCACAGTCGAAGTTCCTGCGATGATGAATGTGAAAATGAGTGATCCATCTAATCGTGATATGACGGTTGGCATCGATATCGAGGGCCCCTGGCGATGAGCGCTCTGATCCGTGTTCGTGCCTGTGCGGCCCGCCCGCTCGCGCAGATGGAAAACCGGTACCGACTCCGTGGAACCGTGCTCGATGCGGCCGGAAATCCCCAGCCCCGCAAGGTTTTGATACTCAAAGAGTCGGGTCTGGCCCCGGGGAATCTCGCTCCCCCCTCGTACAGCCATGTCTGGGTTGTGCGATCCGGCCCGGATGGCCAGTGGGAGAAAGGCTACTTGTTTGACGGGCTGTATACGGCGATCGCCTACGACCACACCGGGGAGTATGACCCGGTGATAAAAGGCGGCCTGACACCAGAACCGATGGAGTGAGCCATGGCCCTGACCCTATCCCCCGCCCATGAGGCGGCAAGACAGGAAGCCGCACGACTGCCAGCGCTACAGGTAAGCTATGCCCGGCTAATCGCCAGCCCCGGCGAGGCCGTGGTTCAACTATTCGAGGGCGCCCCCGGCACCGGAACCCTGATCGCCGAGCTGGCCATGCCCGCCGACGTTGTGACTCTGGACGCGGACAACGTGCAAATCCAGACCACCGCCCCCATAGAGGGACAGGCGACCGTGGCGGGAACCGTGAACAGCGCCCGGATACTCGACGGGGCTGGCAATTGGTGGGCCGATGCCACCGTCACTGACGAAAACGGGGGCGGGGATATCCGGCTGCAGGACACCGCCCTGCAAGCAGGGGCGTTTGCCCGGATCACCAGTGCCGTGTTTCAGGGGTGACCCGTGATCAGGCTGCGTCTCTGGCGGCGCCGGGATGACGAACCTGCCCCGGTAGATCTCCGGTTTTATCCGGATCCGGGCATAATCCTGGAACTGCTGCGTCCGAGAGAGCCAACCCCGGGCCCGGTTACGCTGCAGTTCGGCCGATACGAGCCGCCCGAGTACCCGACCGTCCCCGGCACTCTGACGGCCAGCCTGCCGCCACCGGACGTTCCGGCCCTTGTCCTGACAGCAACCGGAGAGAGTACGGCGCCGACGGTCGCAGGGCAGTTGCTGGCGGAGATTCCGGGCCCGGTATTGCCCGCACTCTCTCTGCTGGCCCTCGATGAGACCCTCCGTGGCAACCTGCTTGCAGATATGCCGGCAGTGGCTGTATCGCTCGGTTTTAATGCCGAGGGCTACCAGGATCTTGACCTGCCAGATGCGGATGGAGCATCTGTGGGTATGCGCTGGCGGGAGTTCAGCCCAAGCCGCACCGGCCTGACCGTGTCGCAGCAGGAGATGCGCCGCGCATACTCGGCGGCGGCCATCAGAGACGGGCAGGCACTGCCGCTGCATCGGTGGATCGGCATACAGCAATCCCAGTCCATACGGATGCTCGGTGGTCGTAGGATCATGCACCAGCATGGCGAACGCCTGGGTGGGCACGCAACCCAGGTCCGGCATTCCGAGTCCGTGAAGATCCGGCAGGCGTTTGTCACAGAGCACCAGCACGGCATCCGTTTGCGGGCACACGTCCGCCAGCGCTATGCGGACACGGTGAAATTGAGGACCTTCCGGGCGCTGTCCGAGCAGCAGGGTGTCCCGGTGGCCGGGGTGATCACGATTCGATCCGGCCAGGGCGCCCTGCTGTCTCTGCGTCTGAAGGTTCGGCATACCCACGCCATCCATCCGCCGCCGGGTCTGGCCACCTGGCCACCCCCGGTGGAGCCAGAACCCCCATCCCCGGATGATGGCGGCGTATTCCGGTTCTGCCGCCGTCAGGACGGCACGACCACGCTGGTATTTGGCTGCCCTGACTCCGGAAAACAAACCATCATCATCCCGATCAGGGAGATTTATACCGTGATCAACAGCGTGACCCTGACAGAACTGAACGGCACTCCAGTCCCGGCGGAGGAATTCAGCGCCAGCATCGACGCAGACAGCTGGACATGGAGCTGGTCGGCCCGAATCCCTGGCAGCGCACTGTCCCAGGTTCGCCCGGACAGCAGTACCAGGGTTGAGCTGATCGCCACCATCAACGGCGAGCCCCTGCGGGTGCTGGTCGAAAGCATCCAGCGTGAGCGCCGGTTCGGTGAGAGCTGGCTGCGAGTGTCGGGCCGGGGCCGGGCTGCATTCCTCGCCGACCCCATCGCTCCGGTGATCCAGTACACCAACGCCACGGCCATGACCGCCCAGCAGGCGCTGGCGGAGGCGCTGACATTGAACGGTGTGCCGATCGGATGGACCCTGGACTGGCAGATCGAAGACTGGCAGATTCCGGCGGGGATCTGGTCACACAGTGGAACCTGGATCGATGCGGCCAAGCGCATCGCGGAAGCGGGCGGGGCATACGTGCAGGGGCATGATACGGATCCGGTGCTGCGCATACTGCCCCGGTACCCCGTGGCGCCCTGGAACTGGGGCAGCGCAACGCCGGATATCCAGCTGCCGGAGGATGTGGTCGAAGTGGAAGGCATCGAGTGGCAGGAAAAGCCGGAGTACAACGCCGTATGGGTACACGGTGGCGACCAGGGCCGGGCAGACCGCATCATCATCGGTGACAGCGGTGGCACGAACCCGGCGCCCACCATTGTGGATGAGCTGGCCACTGATCCGGTCATGACCCGCCAGCGAGGGCTGGCAGTTCTGGGAGACACCGGCAAGCAAGCGCGGATCAGCCTCCGCCTGCCGGTACTGCCAGAGACCGGCATCATCCGGCCGGGCGCCCTCGTTGAGTATCTGGAGCAGGGGAATACCCGAAGGGGCCTCGTGCGCAGCTTGAACATCAGCCACAACCGCCCGGAGCTGTGGCAAACGATCGGAGTCGAGACCCATGAGTAACCTGTACCGCAGACTGATCGGAGTACTGCCGTCGGAGCCGAGAGACAAGGGGCGTGTCATCGCTGTGCACGCAGATGGCGCGACCGTCGAGCTGATGACCGGCGCCCGGGTTCGGGTACGTGGGGATGCCCAGGTTGGCGACCATGTATACATCCGTGGCCGCGTCATCGAAGGGCCGGCTCCGGAGCTGAATGGAGTGGACCAGATCATCTGACTGAGCCAGTCTCTCCCGGCAGTCACACCACTGGGCAGGTGTCGCATCCGCTGGGCAGTGTGCGAGCGGATATGATTGTCAATGTCTGTCGATTCTCTTATCGGCTATTTAGTACTGCTGCCACGGAGTCAGCAGTCCAGTAGGATTTCCCGTCTAGTGTTGGAATGCCCTCGGACCTGAGCTCTTGAGCGATATCTTCAAAAGAGAGTCCGTCATGATGGAGGCTATGGATCAAATTAACAATCGTTTTTGTTTGTTCTGCGGTTGCCTTTCGAGGTGTCGCCGTGGTTTTTTTGGGTTCTGGATGACTAGGATGTAGTGCCCTGGAGGCTTTGACATCACGTTGTTTGGTCAGCTTCACAAGCTGCTCCAAGTGGTTGGCGGACTTGCGGGTGTTTTCCTCTATGTCCAGAAACAGAAGTATGCTTTCTGCTATTGCAATAGAAAATATGACGATAACAACTGCGCCCACGATCCAAATAGCTGAGGATTTATCATTATCTCCGAATAGTTGAATAATCCCTATGAATAGCAGTAGCACCCCTACGACAATCCCAACTATTTTATTCCAGGTCGCGATGATGCGTAGGGCAGGGTAGTGGTTCTTGGATATTTTGAACGGCATAGGCCCCTCCGTAACTCCGTTACCGGTAATAGCTGCTCCAGTCTGAAACGCAGCCATTCCTGAAATATACATAGCTCGATGAGCCGCCTGGATAGTGGTAGGCCCACTGAGTTGAGCGGCCGCTTGTATTAATGCTGCTTGGTGGTCCCCAGGATCTGCGAACATCCGCCGGTTTCATACCGCGAGTAATCTTGTTCTGGATGATAAGCCTCCGCAACCGGGTGGAGTTGATATATGGGCAGGGGTCGTTTTTTTGGGCCTTGGGTGAACTGTCTGGCTTGTAGAACTCAACATTTGTTCCGGTATCGAATCTGCCGCCAATGGCAGGTGCTGGCTTGTGGTCGAGCTCTCTTGCGTCTGAACCGCACGGCTGATCCGAGAAAGCCGTGTGGCCGTCCACCGTGCACTGATACACAGCGGCGTAGATGAGGGTGGAGGGGAGTAGAGCGAGCATGAGCAGAGTCCATTTCATATCATATAGACCTCCTTTTCGGCAGATCGTACCTGAGATAACAAGAATCGTGTGTCAAATTCGGTAAAAAGTATTTTGGGTGCTCCTATAGTGCTCCTAGCTTGCTCTTTTTTCTTGTAACTATTTGTATTTTAAAGATAAAATATAAGTGTTTATCCAATCCATCATCGGGGCCACGCAGAAGCGGCGGGAGGGCTCCGAGCCAGGTTTTACGCCGCTTCTCGCGGAATTTCCTGTCTTTTCTGCGTCACCAATATAGATCATTTATTGCCCGTTTTTTACCTTTTTTGTAGTATCGGTGCTCCAAAAGTGCTCCAAAAAACGGTTTGGAGCACCGGAACAGGGAGTGTGGAGCACCGTGCCTACCATTACTGTTAGAACTCGTGCCGATGGTACCAAGTCGTACCGCGCGGCCATACGAATAAAGCGGAAAGGGAAGATAGTATATCGTGAAAGCCGAACCTTTGACCGTAAGGCTTTGGCGAAGGATTGGGCTGTCCGGCGGGAGCTGGAGCTCCAGGAGCCCGGAGCGCTGGACAAGGTACGGCATCGGGGTATTACCATTGGTGATCTCATTAACCGGTACCAGATTGAGTTTGGCGCCGGCTTTGGCCGTAGCAAGTCCAGGGATATGGAGCGCCTGCAGGGTTACGACCTGGCAAATCTCGACGCCGTGGAGGTCACCAGTCAGGATTTTGTGGCGCATGTTATGGGGCGGCTGAAAACGGTCAAGCCGCAGACCGCTGCCAATGACCTGATTTGGCTTCGAGGTGTTTTCAATACGGCCCGAAGCGCTTGGGGAATACCGGCCGCGCTCGACGCGCTCAACGATGCGGCTGAGACCTGCCGCCGTGAACGATTGGTGGGTAAGCCGGCACAGCGGAATCGTCGACCGACTCTTGATGAGTTGGAGGCACTGCTGGAATATGGCGAAAGTACGGCATCTCGGCGCGAAATCCCCATGACCGAGATTATCCTCTTCGCGCTGTTCTCTGCCCGTCGACAGGATGAAATAACCCGAATCCGGTGGGCGGACCTGGATGCCAGAACACAAAGCGTTGTTGTGCCGGACATGAAGCACCCAAGCCATAAAACCGGCAACAACCGTCGTGTTTACCTGACTGATGAGGCCTGGGCGATCATTCAGCGTCAACCAAGAACCGAGGATCGGATTTTTCCATTCAACTCCAAATCAATCAGTGCCCGATTTACGGAGTGGTGCAAGTTCCTGGGCATAGAGGATCTGCATTTTCATGATCTGCGGCATGAGTGCATCAGCTGGCTATTCGAGCGGGGATGGGATATTCCCAGGGTTGCTGGGGTGAGCGGGCACACTACCTGGTCATCTCTGCAGCGATATACCCACCTGAGTCAGAGTGAGCCTCACGATAAATATGACGGCTGGCAATATCGGCCCCAGTAAAAAGGAGAGGCAGGAATGCCTCTCCAAGCTGGCTTACCTCTGATTGAATAGCATCGGACTCCAAATGTAATGCATTGTTAAATATCGATTGCGTGTTTGAAGACTTCCTGTAGCTTATCTGTGTGGCCACAAATTTTTATTGAATTTCAGTGGAGTACAGAGATGCAGACGGATGAGAAGTACAATGTTGGAGTCCCTTGCGAAGATGCTTTGGCAGCCATCGGCGATATTGCCAATAGTGGATCGCTTCTGCAGAAGGTTTTGGCCACTGGTGTGGCCTCGAACAGAGTTGCCGAGGCCTGCGTAAACCTGTTTACCGAGATCGCAGAGCTTGCCGGCGCCGCTGTCGATTCAGCCAAGCCTGGTAGTGATACCTGATCTTCCGGTAAACCGTTGCGGCTTGTGGGTTATGGTCCAGCTCCGCCCTGGACTTGATGCCACAAGCCTGCAGGATGAACTCCCGGGCGTCTTCCTCTGTATGGGTGCCGTCCGGGATTAACAGGTTGAATTTCGCGGCTCTGCGTCTGTCCAGGTACAGCCTGAATTGGCTGTCCTGGCAGAGCAGGGCGGCGTTCCTTGCCAGAAAGCCGCCCTTCTGTGGTGCTGGTGCTATCATCAGTCAGGCTGCCATGTTGTTGGTGGTGATCGGCTCTCCCTTCTCGATGATGTAATTCAGATAGCTGATGTAGGTGTTCAGTTCCTCCATGGACTTATTGAACTCCTTTTCAGGGTTGAAGTGTTCTTCCGGGGAGGTCCAGACGCGGAGTTCGGCGACGGATTCCGTATAATTGTCGGATTTGTAGCGGCTGTCGATTGGGTGAACTTTGCTGTCGAGCATCGACACATGGCCTGAAAAACTGCAGAAGGCATGGGCCAGCCCCCTGCGGGTGATCAGCATGCACAGCAGAAAGACTTCCTCCGCACGGGTGCAGAGGATTTCGTTCATGTCTTCGATGGTGAGTTGTTGGGTTGCCTTTGTCATGATCATTCTTCCTCGTCCTGGAACAGGGCCAGCATGTCGTGCATGCCGCGGTTCGCTTTCTGGAGCTTTTTCAGCTCGGGATGCTGCAATGGGGTGACGATGCCCTGGGCGTCGATGTCCAGGCAGACCAGGGTGGGTGCGCTGAGGTTGGGGCCGCCCTCGTCTTTGAGCACCTGACGGATAAAGTCTTTCTCCGCCTTGTTGACCGCCCGAATCCAGCGCATGGTCACGTCGTGGAGCTGCTTCACCATGAAGATGGCGTCCTGCGCCTGCTGGGCGGTGAGGTCTTCTATCCGGCGCACGCCGAAGTGGTTGCGGATGCGTTCGTTGATGGCGTAGGCCGCGCCCTTGCCCCGGAAACCGACGGTCACCGACTGGATGGTGTCGGAGAGCTGTTGGCGGAGCTTGTAAGAGGCGCGATCCGGCTGCTGCCAGACGGAAACGCCATAGCTCCCTGTTTTGCGGATAGCCGGCAGAACTTCGTGGGTAACCCAGCGCTTGAATTTTTTGGCTTCGGGTTTGCGGGATTTGAAGATCAGGCAGTAAAGGCCGGCTTCGTTAATGATGCTTACTTTCTGCTTCCCACCAAGGGTGTCGATAGTACCGACCCCCTTTTCATCGTCGTCCAAATTCCGTACGGCATCGTTATAGTTGACTATGGCTAAGGCGTGGCAAACATCGGCTGCGACGAACCAAGGCTCTTCGTTGATCAGGAGAACACGGAGATCGGTAGAGGAAAAGTGAAACACGGACGGTGCGGGCGCACCTTGGGTGTGGTTATGCATGACATGATTCCTTTGTTCGGTTAAGGAACCCGCCTACCTGTCGCCAAACAGGGAGGGCGGGACCGCGCGGGTTGGCGAACCGGCCAAAGGTAACCGGCAGGCCCCGAAGGGCCTCCCACACGGCCCGCCCCATAACGCTTGGCGTGCCATGCACTGAGCACAAAAAAACCGCAGACTCGAATGGAGATGCGGTGTGCTCTCCTTTGAAGCTCGGGTCGCCAAACCCGGCCGCTGATTTTGCAGCGACGAGTCTAGTATAGGCACTGCGCCTATTCGCGGTCAATCTATCTGTATTATTCGTTACTATTCCTGCATTGTTTTTCTGTAATCGGTTGTGTTCCAGCCCTGCGCTTGCCGGTGTGGGGTTTGGAATGATCTGCGGTCGGTTGTGTAAAAGTCGCTCCGGCCTGATCACTGCTTCCACCACCATCAGCTCTGCTTTAATGGCCTGCCGGATCTTGTGGCACCAGCGCAGAGCCGGGCCGAGCAAAGCCTTGCCTTGATTTGCAGCGCCGACCAGGGCTTTGGCTCTGCGGTATGCTAGGACCAGTCGGTTAAGGCGGGCGGTGATCATCGGTACACCCTGGCGCGTTCGTGGGTAGTGCCCCATACCTCGATGATTTCGATGATCTGCTCTTGGGTGAGGTACCGCTCCAGGTGGTGGCCTGGGCCAAGTGTGCTCAGCAGTGCAATCGCGGCTTCGGTGTTGTCGATATCCAAGCTGGAGATGACGTCTCGCAGGTTAGCCGCGTATTCGTCGTTCCAAAGGGAGAGCAGCAGGGCGCTTGCTGCGCGGCCTCCACCGGTGTCGGTTCGGGCGATCTGGTACAGTTTGGTGGCTGCGGCCAGGGGATTGTTCTGGTAGCGGTGCCGGGACTCCTCCTGTTTCTTCCGCTGCATGGCCTCCCATTCTTCCGGGGTTCGGTAGAGAGTCGCTTTGCCGTTGAACTTCGGATCTTGTAAGTATCCCATGGTGCTGTTCTCCTTTGTAGCATCCGCCAGGGCTCTGCGTGAAAGCACTCGCGGATGCGCCCCCGCAGGGGCGATCGGTCAGGCCTGGAATTTCCCCACAAAGGTGTCCACCAGGTTGCCATCCAGCGCGTGCTCCAGGTGCTCCCGGAACTCTTTCGCCATTTCCTCCTGGTGGTGCTCAAGGCGGACAATTCGCATCACCAGGCGGGGCTTTTCGCTGGTGATCAGGCTCACCCGCAGTCGGAACGTGCGCTCCTGCAGGCCGTGGTAGGGTTCGCAGGTGAATTCAACGAACGCGGGCAGGGTGTCTTTGTTCTGGGCTTCCACTTCCGACATGACGCTGCGGCGGCCGCCAAAGGTGCGTTCTTCGCTGCTGCTTTCGGATTTGGCGCCGATGGTGATGCGGCGCACGGCGCCCACGGCGGCGGCGAGGTTCAGCGGCTCGCCGGTTTCGCTGGTCACTTTCAGCTGGGGTGCCCAGTCTTCCAGCCATTCGGCGAGTTCTTTCTGGTCCAGCGCGCGGCCGTTTTTGCCCAGCAGTTCCTCAAAGGCGGCGGTTTTGGGCAGGTTCAGCCGGGCGGTGAAGTCTGCATGGCCTGGGAACTCCACGGTGCCCAAATCAAAAAACACCTTGGCGGTCATGT
>NZ_DDOI01000035.1:27051-35638 GCF_002341575.1 Marinobacter sp. UBA2498
GCGGTCATGTTGTCCGGGTCCACAAAGCAGGGGACGGTTGCTGGCTTCGCACTGTTGGCCTGAACTTCGCCGGCGGTGCGGTTGGTGTACTCGGCGAACTGGTCAATCTGCGTGGTGACCATTTCGCCGCGGTACCGGCGCCGCCAAGGCATAAATGGTTCCAGATCCTGAATGGTTACATCCTTGTGCAACGGAACTGCAGAACGAATGCTCAGCTCTTTGATGGTTTCCAGCGTGTTGTTGGCCTGCAGCTGGGCAAACAGCAGATCGGCATCTGTGGTGTGTTCAAGTTTCATGGGGTTCAGTCCTCAGTCTTTGGGGTGGTTTCAGGCTCACCAGTGCGGGTGAACAGTTGGTGCTGGTTCTCCGGGAAAATGCTCAGCCGACCGCCCGTGTTCACATGCATGGGCGTTTCGGTGGTGTCTTCCTCGGAGATCTTTCCGCGCAGCGTGGGCACGGTGTATTTCAGGGTGTGGCCAATGTTGACCTGGTAGCTCTGGCCGATGCGTTTCAGGTTCAGCTGAATGTCGATCCGGCCTTTGCCATCGTGGTCAACTACGCCGCCGGCGACTTCGCTCAGGGCTCGGGCCAGCTTCTGGATAAAAACTCCGCCGTCCAGATCTTCCAGAAACTGGGTGACGTCGGTGTCCCGGTGATTGGGTGCTGGTGTGCTCATGGTGATACTCCCGTGGGTTCTGTTATTGGTGAGATCAGGGCAGGGTGCGTGCCACCGGAGCTGGAGACGGCGCAGGGCGCTGCGTGGCTCCAGGTTCGGTGTTGCAAGAACTGCGGCAGATGAAGCTCTGGCAGTTCAGGGTGCTGAGGTTGTCCGCCACCTGATCGATTGCCTCGGCACTCATGAACTTTTGCAAGCTGGTGCCTGTGGTCATCAGGAATGTGAACAGCTGCAGTGCCTGGCGCATGTGGTTGTTGTCCAAGTACTGAAACTCACTCACGTTGAGCGGGTTGAGTTCGCCATCCCACAGGGCCAGCAGGAAGTTGCCGGCGTGTCGGGCGTCGCTGCAGGTACCCGTGCTGGCGAGTTTGTGTAGGTCGGTAAGCGCGCGTTCGATGTCGTTGGCGCTGGCTTTCAGCAAGATCATGATGTGGTCCTCACTGGTTTTGGCTATCCACCACACGCAGGCGAGGGCGGAGACGAGTAACAGCAGGTGGCTGATCATTGGCGGCATCCTCCAGGTGAGCTCGGTACCGGAATCCTTCCTGCTTCCACACCAGGCGTTTGCCTTGAGAATTTGCGAAGCGGATCAGATCGATAACGCGGGTGTTCTCGGGCAGATCAAGATGCATGAGATTCCTCCTTTCGGTTGGCGTTGAAGCGTCCTTTCTGTAGCGCTCGGATGGTTTGGGAGGCGCGCTGAATCCGGCGGGCGACCTCCTGAGAGTCGCGCTGGTATTCCCGCACGATGTGGATGGTGCGCAGCCGGGCGTGATCCTGCTCTGTAACCGGGAAGCGCTCCACGTGCTCGTTGATGGCGCGCTGAACGTGAACGTGTTTGCCGCTCTGCACGGCGAGCCAGATGGCCTTCCAGCTCAGCAGTTCGATTTCTTCAAGGGTTTTCATCGTGCCTCCGGCGATGTGGTTGCTGCCTTGTCGTTTGTGGTCAGGCCGCGTTGACCTGTTCCCATTCGCGCTTGGCTTTAGCGCGCTGTTTGTCGATGTAGTCGGCGAGATCCTGAGCGCTGACCAGCCACGGGCTTTTCTGGGTGCCGCCCCGGTAGGCGGTGATCGGCAACTGGCGCCGGGCGGCTCGTTTTTTGGCCATGTCCGGCTGTAGGCCGAAGAACTTCTCACTGATGGCTTCCAGTGGGATCTCGGCGGTACCGAACTCCGCCATCAGGGCGAAAAACGTCGAAATCTGCTTCACGAGGCTTTCTCCATTTCGATCTGCTCTGCGAATTCTTTGCGCAGGAATTCCAGGCCCGCAGGGGTAACCAGTGTTTTGGCGCTGTGCTGCAGGCCGCGAACGGGGTGGTTGAACGCCTTGGTTTCCACCTTGAACAGGCCGCGCCGGGTGTAGCGCCAGTTGGGCAGGCGGTGTTTGTCCAGAATGCCCCGGCTTTTGAGCGCCTGAATCATCTTGCGTGGGCCGAGGTTCAGTGTTTTCGCGGCTTCGGCGAGCGTGATGTGTTCGGGGATCATGCGGCCTCCCTGTCTCCGCTCAGGAGATCGTATCGGTTGGTTGGCATAACGATGGGGTGGTCGTCCGGCTCGCGGCGGTTGGTGACCCGGATTCGGGTTATCCGTGGCGTCCGGACGGTCACCGGCTGATCGCTGCCTCCCGGCATGGCGTTGCCGAGGATCAGCAGGCCGATGGCCAATTGCCGTACTTTCACCAGCCCGGCCTTCCAGGCACGGCTGATCAGCAATTGCCGGTTGGGGGCATCGAACCGCCGGAGCAGGTGGATCATGTGAAACTTCACCGTGCCCAGCGTGATGCCGAGAATCGTCGCAATGGCTTCGTTTTCCTTGCCCTCTACCACCCAGGCCAGCACCTGGCGCTGGCGCGGGGTCAGGGTGTTGTTCGGGTCTTGGATTTCGAATTCTGATCCCTTGACTGTTTCCATTTGAGTCACCAACGTTAGCCTATGGATAATATAGTAGCCAACGGATAACAAAATGGTCAACAAAATGAACGCTATTTTTTTCTATTCTGGTTGCTGGGGCAGGAGACGGGTACAAAAAAAGCCCCGGAGGCGGCGGCCTGCGGGGCTTGTTTGGGAAAGTTGCAGTGAAGAGACTAGAGTGATTGGGTAACGGATTCCGGTTAGTGCGACTGGTAAGGGTGACAAACGAAACAGTGGCCGTTAACCTTTGCCGCGCTTAATTCGACTGAGGCGGGAGTGAGAATGCAGATCTTTACGATAGGGTATGAAGGAATGACGAGTGAGGAATTCCGGCGAGTTCTTCTCAATGCTGGGGTCGATACGGTTGTTGATGTGCGTGAACTGCCCTTGTCCAGAAAGCCGGGTTTCTCCAAGACCAAGCTCCGGGAAGCTCTTGCGCTCTCCGGGATCGGCTATGTTCATATGCCAAAGCTTGGTTGCCCAAAGTCAGTCCGGCACCAGCTCAAAGAAGATGGCGACTGGGGAGCGTATAAGGTTAAATTCCTTGAGTATCTCGCCGATCAGGGCGCAGAGCTGGAAACGCTCGCTGAAACCGCCTCGTCAGAAAATTGCGCATTGCTGTGCTTCGAGGCGGACGCGACCCATTGTCACCGCTCTCTGGTTGCCAGGTCTGTTCAGAAGTTGGCAGATTTTTCGGTTGTTCACCTCAGTAAAAAGTGGCTTAAAAAAGCGGTTGCTGAAGTGGCGTAGCGGCATCGAGTTTTGGAGGGTAGATCAGGCTGATAATCATCCACTGATCCTGAAATCGATGCTGATTGCCCATAAGTAGCACAAGGTCTCTTTCCAGGAGGCCTTTTTCAAGTTTTTCTCTGAATGGCTCTTGCCAGCGATCGCCGTGCGAGCGGACGCAGTTCCAGTAAAGTGCGCATGCTTCCCAGTCGATTATCTTGAGCCTGGTGTTTTCGGTGCCTTCGTTCGTTTGGCAGCGCACGTTGTAGTAAAAATCGAACGGCACTTTTCGAAGTTGTCGCATTTCTTCCGTTGCATCCTGCTCAGAAAAGAGGTTCCCCTGGATTTGGTCTTTTATGAGCTTTGTCTTCTCTTCCTCGGTCCAATCGCTGTTTCGCGCCTTTTTAATCTCGAGGGAATCCACGTAGGTCGGTCGGAGCAGTGCCATCGAGATGCCGTGGTTTTTTCTGGCGTCGTCAAGCTCGCTGATACTGTTGACGCATGGTATTTGCTCAAGCCAATACCGCCTCTCTGACCAGTCGTTGCGTGTGCCAAGCTGGTGCTCACAGGCAATGGTGTCAACGAAGACTCGGTGGCTCTCGGGCCGGTGGTCTTTGTTCGCTTTTTTCGTGCGAACTTCGATCCACTGCCACTTTTTAAATTGCTGATTGTCTTTTAAGAGCCGGAATGGAACTGGGTAGAGGCGCCTCATGTCGCCGGTGTCGGTAATCCCGGCAACGCAGGAGGTTTCGACGTAGGTGGCGCTGGGGGAGGGGTAGGTTTTGGCCAGTATGAGGATTTTCTCAATCTGAGTGGGCAACTGGAGTCTCCTGAGTTTCCTTTGTCCGTTTTGTTGTTGGTTTTTCCTGGCGCCGTATCTATTCCTTTTTGGCGCTTGCCACTGCGTTGAGGGTCATTGTCAGCCCTTCGGCCAGTGCCGGCGTCAGCACCTGGGCTGCGGTCAAGTGGGCGATGCACTCCACCAGGCGCGCATGCTCGGGCGACGCCTTGGCGATCTGCGCGATGGGGGATTGCTCCAGCGCGCTGTCGGCGTCTTCGCTGGCGTTCTTGGGGCCTTCGCCGAAGGCGAGCCACCAAAAGCGGTAGCCAGTTAGTTGAGCCAGCCCTTTCAAGTTGTCGAGGTTTATCGAACCTCGGCGTTTCCAGTTCAAGACTGATGTCCTGGCCACATCAAGCTTATCGGCAATCTCGCTCATAGAGAGCGGACCGTTCTCGATGGCTTCCGCTATGCGACGGGCTCTGGCGTTGGAGTGATCTTCGTTCATGAGCAGCATGTTAGCCGTTCTCTAATTCATTGGTAAGAATGTTTTGTTGACATGATGTTAGGTATCAGCTAGCTTTCCAAAAGCTAACTAGGAGGTAGTTAATGGAAAGCGATATCCAGATAGACAAGCTGGTGAGTATTTTGGGCAGTAAAGCGGCTCTTGCGCGCGCCTGCGGTGTCAGGCTGCCGACAATTTATGGCTGGACCAGAATTCCGGCCCGTCATGTCCTCACGCTGGAGGCGGCGGTTCGCGCTGCGGGCGGTGATATCGACCGATACGACATGCGCCCGGATATCTATGGCCAGCGTCCTCAGTCTACTGAGCGTCGGTCTGTCGCATAACTAACCAGATGGATGGGTGAGCATGCGCTCATGTTGGAATGACGCTGAGGACGAGGCCCTTCAGGGCCTTACACCGGAGGCGCAGGTGATCTACCTGCGGGGCTTTCGGCGGTACATGGACTACCGCACGGGGGTGGCCGGCGGCTCGGCGCGCAAGTTGTCGTACCGTGCCCTGGCGGAGCTGATCGCGGTGGACCCGGATTGGGGCAGCCAGCGCAAGCGGGCGCAAACGCCGACGCTCGGCGTTGTGCGCGCCCGGGTGGCCGAGCTGGAGCGGGCGGGGCTGGTGGTGAATCATGGCTCCTGCCGCACTCTGGGGCTCGTTTTTAAACTCCCGTTGGCGGATGCGGGGTCAGTGCGTCCAGAAAAGGAACAACACAGGGAGCAGCACAAGGAACAACACAGGGAACCGCATAGCGGAAACGTGGTTAACCTCCCGAAAAAACAGGGCATTACCGCAGTGGAAGCGGGCGGGAACAGCATAAGGAACGACACAGGGAGCGACACTAGGAGCAACACACATCTGTATAACTCTACTCTACTCAACTCTACTGACGCGGGCGCGCGCGATCACGAGTCGTGGCCCGACAGTTGTCACCCTCAGAAGCCCCACGAGTGGGGCAGTTTTCTCGGCCGGGAACGGCGGTGGGCGTTTCATCGGGTTTCCCGACCCAACCTGATCGCGGTTTACCGGTGCTGGACCCAATGGGGCCTGAGCATCGGGGACCTGCGTCAGATCATCGCAGGCGCGGAGGCGGCGTTGGGCCGTGCTCCGGATGGCCCGGAGTACTACCGGCCGTTTGTCGAGCGCTATGTCCGGGAGCGGGACCGTATCAACCAGCACATCCAGACCAATCACGAGCGGGGTATCCATGGCACAGGTGCGTCACATCCAGAGTATCGTTCACAGCGTGACGAACGAGCTGCAGTCCAGCGACAACTCACCGATCCGGACTACGCGCTCCGGAACTGGTGACCGGTTCACGCAGGAGCAAAAAGCCAAGACCGTGCTGTTTTTCAACCGGTTGCAGTTGATCTACGGGCGCCGGTTCGGTGTCCAGTGGCCGGATGAGAAAACCCTGCGGCTGGCGCGGCGGGAATGGGCTGGTGAGATCGATGCCCTGAGCGTGGAGCAGCTGGAGACGGCTCTGGCGCGGGCCAAGCGGAGGCTCATCGAGGGCGACGCGGATTTCTACTGGCCGGACGTTGGGCGCATTCTCGGCCTGGCCCGTGAGCGCCGGAGTGCGGCGCATCGGGTGTTGCCGCCGGCGCTACCGGAGGGTGAGTGCGTCCGGCGGGCCCGGCAGCAAGCCGCGCGGCGGGGCATGGCCCGGGTGTGGCAGGTGCTGGGAGGTGCCCATGCTCAGTGATACACGGCAGCGCCTGACCGAATGGGCGCGTTGGGTCCGCACCAGCGACAGCGGGCTGCGCATGGGCTACAACCGGGTCAGCCTGGTGCCGGCGGGCTCCGTCGCCATGCCGGTGTGTACCGATGAGCAGGCGCTGGCGGTGGACCGGGCCATTGCCCGACTGCGGCAGCGTGATCAGACCATGGCCACGGTGCTGGTGATGGCGTACTCCTACGGATTCAGTCTGACCAGGATCGCCCGCGAGGCGGGAGTGGGCAGCCGGGAGCGGGCGAGGTATCTGCTCGGGGCTGCGGAGGCGTGGGTGGATGCGTGTCTTGTTAGCTGATTGTTGCGTTTGCGTTCAAGATGTTGACATTCTGCATGCAGAAAACTATTCTCGTCCCCGTAAGGTGCGGAACGTGCATCTGAGGTCCACGCAGACACTCTCTCGATACTCCTTCAACCCGGCCTGGTGCCGGGTTTTTTATGGCTGACTACATGAACAGAAATCTTCTTCTGCAACAGCTCCAGCGCCACGAGGGGCTCAGACTCAAGCCCTATCGGGATGCCGTGGGCAAGCTGACGATCGGCTATGGCCGCAATCTGGACGATCGTGGCATCAGCGAGGACGAGGCGGGCTTCATGCTGGACAACGACATCGACCAGGTGGTGGCGGAGCTGGAGCGCTTGCCGTTGTATCTGGGCCTGGACTCTGTGCGCCAGACCGTGCTGGCGAACATGGCGTTCAATATGGGCGTGCCGACGCTGCTGGAGTTTCGGCGTATGTTGGGCGCCCTGGCGGAGAAGGACTGGGATCGTGCGGCGGATGAGATGCTGGACAGCAAGTGGGCCCGGCAGGTGGGCAGCCGTGCGGTGGAGCTTTCAGAGTTGATGCGGCGGGGTGAGGCCCTGCAATGAGTGGCGAGATGAGCGATCGCAGAGGCTGGCATGTTGATAAGGGCATTCCCATCGCGGTGATCATCAGCCTGATTGTTCTGGCGGTTTCCATTTCCCGAGACCAGTCCAAGCAGGATGAGCGTATTTCCCTGGTGGAGACCTCGGTTCAAATGCTGCAACAGGCTCGCATGATTGATCAGGAGCGGGCCGAGAAGAACTTTGACGAACTCAAGATGGATCTCCGGGCCGTGAGTGCCAAGCTGGATCGGCTGATTGAGAGTGAGTATGGCCGATAGCCACCCGAACCCGAACCAGTGGTGGTTTCACCGCCGTCTGATGGCTTATGCCAGCCTGCTGGGCCTGTATGTGATTCTGGCCCAGATACAGTTGGGCGGTATCTCTGCGGAGCTGGTACCACTGGCACAAACTTTGTGCTGGGTGTTCAGTGTCAATCTTCTGTACTACTACGGCGGTAATGCCGTTGAGTATTTCAAGGATCGAAAATGACGTTCAAGGTGAAGCTTCTGATTGTTGGTGTGGTGCTTGGGGCGGTTGCTCTGGGTAGCTGGACGGCTCGGGGTTGGTTTGAGGACGCCAAGCGCCTGGCCATAGTCGAGGACAGGCAGGAGCTGGCAGAGCAGATCAGGGGCGATATCTCGGGCATTGCCAAGTCGGTGGAGTCTCGGCTGGGAGAGCTTCGGGCCAATGAGCGTGTTATTGATCGGGGAATCATTCGTGAGATCCAGAAGCCTGTTTACCAGCGTGTGTGTGCTGAGCCTGATGTTGTCCGCCTGCTCAACGCAGCCCTACGGGGCGAGGCTGACGCCGGATCAGCAGAACTTGCTGGCGAGGTGTCCTCAGGTGCCGGCACAGCTGCGCAACGGCACGGGCCGTGAGTTTGTGCTGGTGATCCGGGATTTGGCGTCTGTCTACCATCAATGCGCCACCCGGCACAACGGGCTGGTAGATGCGCTGGAGGGGCATTAATGCCGGGCGCTATTCCCAGGCAGTGCCGTGTGCCTACGTGCTCCGCAACCACCACGGCCCGCAATGGTTACTGTGAGGCCCACCAAGCTCTGGCCAGCGGCTGGATGGATGAGCGCAGAGGTTCCAGTACGGAGCGTGGTTATGGCGGCCGTTGGCGCAAGCTCCGAGACAGGATCATGCGCAGGGACAAGGGCCTGTGTCAGCCATGCCTGGCTACCGGGCGAGTGATGCCTGCTGTTGCGGTGGATCACATTGTGCCCAAGGCTGAGGGTGGTACCGATTCAGACGAGAACCTGCAGGCCATTTGCAAGTCTTGTCACAAACTGAAAACGGAAAACGAATCCAAGCGTGCCCGGGCAAAGCGTCGGGGCCGGGGGCAGGGTCAAAACTTTTCAGCGTGAGAAGGTTCGAC
>NZ_DDOI01000141.1:0-16590 GCF_002341575.1 Marinobacter sp. UBA2498
CGCCGGTTTCGCTGTCGTCAAATTGTCCCTCCGCAGTCAGGCAGGGCGCGGAGTCATAAAGCGTCGTCCAGGCGTTCGCAGCTCGTGGAAAGGATTCCGCATCCCAATCCAGTGTAAGAACCGACACCCGCATTGTGTAGCAACGCTCTGTCGAGGACCATGCCTGATGCGCTGCAAACAGCCGCGTGGGTCTGGCGCCGGGCGCGAATATCACATCGGTCAGCCGCAGTCGTGGCGCACTTGCGGGATCGTCAAAGTCTGCTAAGTAGGCGGCGCGGTCGGCAGGTGCAGGCAAGTCGAGCTGAAGTGCCGTTCGCCCGCTCAGACCTTCAGTCCCTGCAAACCACTGAAAGCTCCCGTCGCCACCAGCCAGCAACAGCCCATCCGGCAACACCGCCAATGCGCCACCATCCGCCGCAGGTATTGCCACCAGCCCCTCAAAACGCCGCAACTCTAGCGGATAAAGCGCGCTCGACATGGTGGTCATTGGATCGTTGCGCGAGGTATTACGCGTTATGTCAATCAACAGTGCCGCGGTGCCTGCCAGCGCCGAAACCGCGAGCACGGTCAGCCGCCCGCGCCACCCTAAATAGGGGGCCAGGGCCGCAAGCGCCGCCAGAACAAGACTTGCGAACAGCACCGGCACTGCGGAAGCAAGCCCAAGTTTGCGAAGACCCATATACCCTGCGGCCATCGCCAGCAGAGTCATGGCCACCCAAAGACCAAGCAACAGGTTCGGTCGGGGCGTTGCGGCGATGATCACCAAAGATAACGCAAGATAAAAGCCGATGACATAGCCCACCGGAAGCCATAAATCGGACGGAGCCCGACCAACCCCAAGCGCAACCGCCACCAGTACGCTAAGTGCAATCGTCACTACGCCATGCCAACTTCCCCACCTCAACACTTCAAATAGGGTGCCCGAAGGACGCAGTTTGGTGCCACCAATTTGAACCAAATCGATAATCCTATCTCTACGGGCATTTCCCATTTGAAGGTAAGCGCCGGTTTCACTCACCCACAGAGTAATTCCACGGCATTAGTTCGTCCAGCCTGTCGGACTTAAGGCTGATCTACTGTGCCGGTGGGAAAGCGAGCGCAACAAGATTCAAACAAGTGGGCGGGTAGCATGAAAAACAGGATCGTAGTAACGGGTGGCGCAGGGTTTCTCGGTAGCCATCTTTGTGAGCGCCTTCTGGCTGAAGGCCATGAAGTTATCTGCGTTGACAACTTCTTCACCGGGCAAAAGCGCAATATTATCCATTTGCTGGATAACCCCTATTTTGAGGTTATCCGCCATGACATCTGCTTTCCGCTCTACCTGGAGGCCGATGAAATCTATAACCTGGCTTGCCCCGCCAGCCCGGTTCATTACCAACGGGACCCAACCCAGACCACCAAGGTTAATGTCAACGGCAGCACCAATATGCTTGGCCTGGCCAAGCGCATTGGCGCCAGAATATTGCAGGCGTCCACAAGCGAAGTCTATGGCGACCCCACGGTTCATCCGCAAACGGAAGACTATTGGGGCAACGTTAACCCGATAGGTCCACGTTCGTGCTATGACGAAGGCAAACGCTGCGCTGAAACGCTATTCATGGATTACCGGAAAGAGCATCAGCTGAGCATTAAGATTGTTCGTATCTTCAATACTTACGGTCCCCGTATGCACCCCCACGACGGGCGCGTTGTTTCGAATTTTATTATGCAGGCTCTGAAGAATAACCCGATCACCATCTACGGTGACGGCAGTCAGACGCGATCATTCTGCTACTGCGATGATTTGATTGATGGCTTTGTCAGGATGATGCGAACACCGGATGAAATCATTGGCCCGACCAACCTGGGCAATCCGAATGAGTTTACGATCAAACAGTTGGCGGAACATGTCATTGATCTTACCGGCTCAGGGTCGCGCATCAACTACCTGCCGCTGCCTCAGGACGACCCCAGGCAACGCTGTCCGGATATCACCAAAGCCAGAACCGAACTGGGTTGGCAACCAACGATTGAATTAAAGGAAGGGCTGACAAAAACAATCGCCTATTTCGAAGAGCTTTTGGCCGAAAACCCCGATCTGTAATGCACCGCGGCACGAAATTATTGCCCGAATCCCGTGCCGCTATTCGATCTCTTGCAGGGCATCCCGTGGCCCGAACAGGTAGCCCCAGGCCTCCCCGACACCCCAGACAAGATAAAACAACATTAAATAGGGCGCGGCCCTGGCCAGGTGAGCGCGCACGCTGACTTTATGGCGCGCGTTCTGGAAAAACCGGAACGTTAACAGCGGCGGCAGGACGACCGATGCCAGAGCGTAGGTCAGTCGCTTCGCTTTCTGCCCGGAGGCGAAGCGTATTCCCGCATAGTACCTTGAATAAACAAACCGCTGCCTCAGGAACAGGCGGAGACTGAATTTTTTGCAGTGAAAAATCCGCACCCTGTCGTCGGCAACAAGAATATGCCCGCGCTTGTGCAACAAGGGGTGCAGGGTGGTTTCCCAGAATCCCGATGTCAGTATCTGCTCGTCCACCTCCTCGAAAATCCCGCGCCGGTAGGCGACATTCATGCCGGCAAGGTTTGGGGTGGGCCCGCTCTTGATCGGGGGAGACATGGGCGCGTATTCACACAGGAAGGTGGCCCAGTCGAGAGCTGTGTCCGTTACGCCATTAACCACACTGCCGCCAATGGCGGAAGCCTCGGGGTGTTCGGCAAATGCCCGGGCAAACTGTTTTAACCAGTCCCGGGGCGGCACGCAGTGATCTTCGGTCACCAGCACGAAATCTCCCGCTGCCTGCCTGGTCGCCAGCGTGCGCATGGTGGGAAGGTCCGTTGTCGATGGACATTCGATGATCGTCACGTCCGGATACTCGCTGTGAATCCGCTGTGAAACATGATCGCTGATTCGATCAGCAAGCAGCACTTCCAGAGGTGGATCTTCATCCTGATTGTAAAGGGACTCAAGCGTTTCCAGTATTCGTTCGTCATCTTCCGTGCTCACCCGGCCGATGACGACGGAATAGGTAACGTCCCTGTCCTTTTCGTTTTGCATGTGACTCAATGTAGAACCTCTCCCTGTTATCTCTAATCCAGAAACACCCCGTCGTCCGGGGCACCAGCGATATAACCGGCACACTCTCCCATGGACCAGGCACACTCGGAGGCCAGAATGGGAACGGAAAACCGCACCACATTCCCTGACAGCGCTGGCGCCCGACTTGACGCCCGCAGTATACGACTATATCGGAGCAGGGGGAGTATGACTATTCCAGCCGCGTAGAGGAGGCGGCGATAACCCAGTATTTTGGCATGACTTGCGCCATAGAGGCGACCGTGATGGTAGCGCCTGCGCAGGTAATAACTCCATGAGAACTGCTTTCGATAGGTTACGGCCATGTCGTTGCATGCTGCGGGTGTGATGCCCAGCTTATCCCGTACCTGGCGCAGGAAAAAGGTTTTCTGGAAACCCGGGCCCACGAGGGGGATCTCCCGGAGCAACTCACGCCGGAACGCGATATTGTTGCCCGGGTATTCCGGCAATGCAGGATCGAGGGGCTGCCGGAATTGGGCGTATTCGATCAGATAACCGATAGCGCGGGAATCCTTGCCAGGCCAGCCGTTGTTGACCGGGCCATAAAACACCGGCGCCTGGTTCCGCATCATCTGGCGTACTGCAGGAAGCCATCCTTCCGTGGGCGGGCAGGAGGCATCCAAAAGAGCGATATAGCGGCTTTCTGTCTGTTGGATGATAGTCGCATACTGTTCAAAGAAAGGCGTACTGCCGGAAACTCTGAACAGCGACAGGTTGTCGTCCGGGCTACCCATGGCCTGCTCGCCTGCCAGTGCAATACATACCCTGATGTCGGGCTGGTTCAGCAATCCGGCACTCGCCAGGCTTTCAAGAAGGCCGGCATGATCGCCCTGTGTACTGCTGGAAGCGATGGCAATCATGAGCAGTGGTTCGGAAGCACCTGGCTGGTCTTTCATCGGTCATGACCCTGAAGTGTCCTGGAGTGCTGCTCGTTTGCTGTCCCAGGGCGTCTCCGCAACTCGTCAATCACGGCCAGATAATCATCCAGGTACCGCTGACGGGTGTAGAGTTTCCGGCATCCGTTCCGGGCCAGCTCTGACAATCGCTGACGCAAACCGGGCTCGCGGACGATCCGGTGCAGCAAGGCAGGAAGCTCACTGTCCTGCCGGTAAACAAAACCGGCTCTGGTTGTTTCTATGATTTCCGCGCAGCCACCGGCATCCCTGACAATCGCCGGCGTGCCACAGGCCATGGCCTCAACCGCCGTCAGGCCGAAGGTCTCGGGCGCAAGTGACGGAAACAGCAGTGCCGTGGCATTGCTGTAGAGCCGGACCAGGGACGTTTCATCAAGCCTGCCGGCAAAATGGATATTCGGATACCGGGCGAAACGCGCCTTTAAACGCGGCAGGGCATCGCCTTCACCGGCAAGTGTCAGATGGTAATCCTCCAGTGCCGTGAAGGTTTCAAGCAAGGATTCCACGCCCTTGGATGCGGTGATGCGACCGCTGTAGACAAAGCGGGGAGGCTCCTGGCTGCTCCATGCGCCAATCATTTCCTTTGATGGTTCCAGGCGTGAGTACAGCGGGATAATGCGAATCGGTACGCCGGGATAGAGTTGCCGGTGCTGCTCCGCAGTGAATTGACTGGGTGCAATCAGACAGTCAATCTTTTCAAGATGGCGTTTCGTCAGGCCTGTGTATCGCCAGATCTGGGGCGGTATGCCAGAGCGTAAGCAGCATTGCAGGCATTGACGGGAGTCACAGCGCCTGACGCCATTTTTCCAGAATATATGGGTAGCGCACACCAGCCAGTGTTCATGCAGGGTGTAGAGCTTTACCGGGGCCTTACCCAGCGAGAGTATGGCAGGCCCGCCAATCAGCGAAATATTGTGATAATTGATAACATCGAAATCGTCCTTGAGCAGTCCCGCAAGGGCGCCGGTTTTCAGGGCAGGGTGCCCGAGTTGCTGGGTCAGCAATGGAGAGAGCGGGCCCATGGAGCTTTTCAGCCGGCATACGTCTACGCCCTGATCGTCGTATCGCCGGGGGAGCCCCGGGTCGCCCGGATTCGCGCCGAGCCGGTACGCATCCTCGCAATGGATAACGCGCACGTAGTGCCCGAGCCTGGCCAGCGAGAGCGCCAGTTCCCGGACAAATATGCCGTCCCCGCCAAAGTTGTAGGGCGGGTAGAAGGTGGTCACCATACAGAGTCGCACAATTATCCCCGCATCTGGTGAACGCTGGACGGTTGGGCCCGGCTGGCTTCGCTGCCCTCAGGGCCGGTATGTATGCCAGGCAGATGAATCATTGCAGCTCCGGGCAGAATCGTTTGCCGTAACGGTAAACAACAAAATAGTCGTTCCTGAAAACCGGTCTGAAACAGTTGCTCGGGCGCTCTGACTGGGTAAGTGGGAGCATCCACTCAGCGAGATTCATGTCAACGTAATAGTCAGCTTCCACGGCCTCGAAGAAGAGGTTCATGGACTCAGGGCTGCTGTATCTCTTCGATGGCCATGTCGCGCTGTCACGGCCGGTCATCAATGCCATAATCCTGGGCTTGATGAAAACAATGGTATCGTCCTGCCTGGTCTCTTCCCTGATAAACCGGAACATGGCTTCCGCATCCGGATGGGTAATACCCAGCTCCAGCTGCGGATGCTCCATGGTGGCCATGACCGGTAAACTGATAGCCGCCAGAAGCAGGAAATACCCTCCGGCCACAAGGTATTTCAGCCTCGGCAGGCGAGGAAAAATCGTCTCCTGGCAAACAAGAAATCCGTAGTACAGGAAAAAAGGGAATATGGGGATCAGGTAGCGTATGGTCGGAGCGGCACCGAAAAGCAACAGTACCGCGATATACCCGGCAAGAAAAATTTCCAGCACCGTTATTCCCCGGCGCAGTGCCAGAATATAGCCACCAATAGCGAACAGGCTGAACAGGTTGAACAGCAGCTCATTCAATGTGTTGATGAAGGCGCTGGAGGAGGGTGGCCAGAACCCCTGTAATGCCCACCGATAACCGATAATCCGCTCCAGGATATTGCGTGGATCAAGATCCACAAAGCTCAGGTGATTCAGCCCAGCAGCCGAGGAGTATTTGTCAGTCAGGTGTTTCAGGTTCTCGTCAAAATGCCCGGGGACAAAAGAGGCTGAAAACCAGAGGCTCTGCAACCAGGCCAATAGTGCGAAAATCCCCAGGGCGACGATGCTCAGCAGCGAGATCCGCCGCCTGCACACAATGTCGTACGTCAGCAGTGTCAGTGGCAGGACAATACCGATTTCACGGGCGCCAAATGCCAGGTACATGGAGAGACCAATCAGGGCGCCCGCCGTTATTTGTCTGCCGGGCGTCCGAAGCCTGCCCTGGTCGCCGGCGAGGAAAAGCAGCATCAGGAAAAGCGAGAGATAACAGAACACCATGAAGGTGAAATCGGCACGGATAAGGTTGGTGAAACCCCAGATGTAGGGGTTCAGGCCAACAACAAGCACAAGGAAAAAAACAAAGCGTCGCTCAAGGCGGCGCTCAAATACCCTGGCTGCCAGCCATAACGACAAGCCGAAGGAGAGAACGCCAACCCATTTCAGCGCCTCCAGGTCGAGGCCGTACAAGGCATACACCGGAGCAAGCAGTAACGGGAAAACAGGGGGGTAACCGTAGGGCCCGACGAATTTTGAAACCGGGTTCAACAGGTAACCGGTATCGAGATAATGCCTGCCCTCCACCAGGTTTTGGGCGTGAAGAATATAGAGGCTGAAATCGCCGCTCCAGTTCTGCCCTTTCACCAACGTGACAAGGTAAAAAACCGCAAGGGCCAGAATGGCCAGCGGAACAGCTGCGGGATGGTCTATCCATTGCGCGATGGCAGGCTGCCATGGGCGATTCGCGAGATATGGATTTGAGCAATGCCGTCGCAGTCGTGGTGTCATTCTGGTGTCGTCCTTGATTGACTGGCAGTCAGGGTGTCTTTCAATTTTTGATGTTGCCCCATACACGGTAATAGGCACCGAAAAACGGCAGGAACAGTTTCGTCAGTGGTATCCCAACCAACCAATTGTAGATAAGCGCCAGTCTTTTCCTGGGGCTGGTGAAGCCCGAAAGCTCATGCTCCGGAATAGCCGGAAACACGACTCTGGCGTCGAAACCCCTTGCCCCGGAAAACAGCCTTTTCGTTTCCCAGACACTCAGCAGACGGGTAAATGTATAGGGCTGGTTCCTGACAAGTTTCACGTAACGGGCCTGTAGCGGCCGGGGCAAATAGCCAACCCCCCAGACATTCACATGCGGCTCTGGCGAGAGACTGAAACGATTCGGGGTCGACAGCGCGAAAAATCCGCCCGGCTTCAGCACGCGCCTGAGATCGCTCACATACGCATCCTGATCACCAACATGTTCGATGACATCCAGCGAAACAATGGCAGCGACCGAATTGTCGGCCAGCGGCAATCGTTCTGCAAAACCGGCGGCCAGTCTGGGGCTGCCGCCGTAGTGCTCAGCCAGATGCCGGGCGATCACCAGCCATTCCATGGAAACATCAATCCCTGTTATCTCATGCCCCAGGCTGGCTGCCGCGGCCATCATTTGACCGGGGCCACATCCGATTTCCAGGATGACGCCATCGGCTTCAAGGGCGGGCCGTAACCAGTCCGAGCATTGGGATTGACATTTTCCAACACCGGCGAGTACCTGGCGAGTACGGTAACCGGCTTTTCGTTCATCCATGCCGCGGCTGGAGCGAAAAATATGGTGGATGGTGGCCTCGAGCCCGTCACGTTCGACCCGGTCAGCCGCCTCCCGGGCTCTCTTGCGGTCCTCGTCCAGATCAATCCAGCAATCCAGCGCCACGCGCAGATCGGGGATGTCGTCAATGACAGGGTAGTGCGCCTGGCAGGACTCGCAACGCAGATTCGTGTCAATTACGCTCAGCGAGCCGTGGCAAGTGGGGCAGCGCCAGATCATCGTGGCTTTATCAGACATACCGGATATTCCCTATCTCGTCGAATCGTGATTAAAGAAGTCTAGTCCAAAACGACAGGTCCATAAATCGCTACAGGGACCCTCGCCCGGAAAAGGAACAGCAATCCTCATGCCCTGAACCGGCCGATCATGTCGGCAATCATCCGCTTTTGTTCATCCGGCAGCAATTTCCACAGCAGGGGAGTCAGTAATGCGATATAGAACACTCTTGCCAGAAACCCCGTAACCGAGAACTCTTCAAGGTGCAAGAATATCAACCCCGTTACAATGATACCGCTAAGGCAGGCAGCAATCCGGACCCAAAGGCTGAAAGGAATGCTTGAGTGAAATTTGGATGCCAGTCGGAATGGAATTGCCAGACCGCTCAAAAACACGCTTAGGGATAACGCGAATGCAGCGCCGGGAAGCCCGTACATCTGAACCAGAGTAGGAGTGACCAGAATAGCAACCAAATAGGATATCAATGCGCTGACCGCAAAGAACTTTACGTCATCGAGCCCCACCAATAACTGTCTGTAGACATTGACTATGACATGCATGCTTTGCCAGAAAATGAATAGATAAACGTAGTCAGATGCGGGTCTGAATTCGGAGGAATACAAAATCGTTAAGGCAAATTTGGGGAAAAGCAGAAAGGGAAGGGACAGTATGAACGTGATAACAACCATCAATCCCTGGAATTCATGAGCTTTTCTGAACTTTTCTTCGTTAGAGATGTTCCGGCTTAGAATCGGCGTCAGGTAAAGAAAATTGAGTGGGCTCGATATCGCCCCCAATGCCAGTGCGATTGCGAACAGAGCTTGCAGCAGTCCGGCCTGGGCCTCGCCCATGGTCGAAAAAACCTCATAGCGTACTATCAGCATTGTGATCGAGTAGGCGGATAAGGCCAGATGACCGTAAAGTGAAAAAGAAATGATTTCAGGGCTCCGCCGCAGCTCTTTTAAAATCCCCGCAGATGGATCGCGGATATCCAATGACAGTTTTTTTCTGATGTACCAGAGCGAGCCAATGGTGGTTGCCAGCCCGGTAATGGCCACGAAAATATAAATGGCTTCTATCCCGAATAGCCAGGCGGCGCTGCTCGCGGCGAATGCCAGACAGAAAGTGACAATAAAATTCAGGATTGCACTAGCCGACGTCATCTGGGCTGCAGCCAGCGTATGAACGAAAAAGATTCCCAGCATCATTGCCGGAACGTTGAGAAGTGCAATCAGAATAAACAGCTTGTACGGGGCCAGCTCGGCTCCAAAAATTGTGGGATGCCAGTAAGTGATGCCGATGACCAGACAAGTTGTCAGTAAAGAGAGCAATAATATGCCGGACAGAAAACTGGAGTAGACGGTCTGGAAGCGTCTGTTTCCCTCGCTGTGCGCTCGCGACATGAACTTCAGAGCGAAGAACGGAATACTGAACCCTGCCACCTGCACGACCGTAACCGCGACCTGGTCAACGGTCGCAATGATCCCGAAACCTGCGGGGCCAAGCACCATGGACAGGATTTTGGCCCGGATCATCCCCGTCAGAATAATAAAAACCTGTATGACTCCCACGGAGATGAGGACCCTGGACATTCGGAACCGGCCTGTATCAAGGTTGGTGAAATCGACGGAAAACCAGTCTGCTCGCCATCATAGGCTCGTGCAGACCTTTTCCAGAATCCGGTTCTGGATCGGGTGAGTCAAGTGGCCAGGCTTTGGCAGTATACCGATGCATAGCAGCTTGAGTAAGGTGATTTCATCTGGGCAGGCGTGTTTGGGCAACTGGTGGGGAATTTCTGGGGCTTTGCGGTATGTCAGTTGGGCTCCATTGAATCGTGAGGCCAATTTCATCAAAATAACGTGTATTTCTAAGTAGGAATACGTACGATAAAGCGGTAGGTGGGGTTTACTCCCACTGCTAGCGCGCGTGCGCAGGCTGCATGGTGGTTTCGGCCCCAATAGTTAACACTTCGACATGGATGACCTGCGATGACCGACTCCTACCAGGCCGTAACCTGGTCGCACGACAAGCTGTTCAAGCTTGACGACGCCGACAGCTATAATGAAGTGGTAGACCTGTTTGACAAATATACGGAGCAGGTCACTCGTCATTTACCTGTCCCTATGATGTCTATGGCTGGCGTAAAGGCCAACCAGCGAGTGCTGGATATTGGCACTGGTACTGGGGTCGTAGCGCTGGAAGTTGCCCGCAAGCTTGGTGACGAGGGCCAGGTTGTCGGTATTGATCTTTCCGATGGCATGCTGGCCACGGCAAACGAAAAGGCAGATAAGGAGGGGCTGGCCGCAAAGGCGGAATTCCTGAAAATGGATGCCGAGGCGCTTGAGTTTGATGCCAACTCGTTCGACAGTGTTCTTTCCCTTTACGCTCTGCGTCACTTTCCCAATCCCGAAAAGGCGGTTGCCGAGATGCACCGTGTCCTCAAACCTGGAGGCAAAGCGGTAATCGCGGTTGGCAGCCGCCCTGAGTTGTTGTCCAAAGATGGCATGGTTGCCGTGGTCCGAAAAATCGGAAGCGTTATCAGGCGATTTACAGGGCGGGAGCTGGCTGCCTGCCAATTCCTGGATGAGTTGGTCAACAAGCATATTCCTGAGAACGCAAATAGCGAGACGGCAGAGTGGACCGGGCACCGCCACGGATTTACCGGCTCCGTCAGAGACCTGCTGAGGGATGCAGGGTTTACCGACATCAACAGCATTTGGCGAGGACAATACTCCGCTTTCCACTCGCCCGAGGCGTTCTGGGAGTTACAAATGACTTTTTCCAGCCTTGCCCGTAAACGAATAGGGCAGGCGGAGGAACCAGCGATAGATGCGTTGAAAAAAGAATTTATATCGACTTGCGAAGCTGTTTTGGCAAGGAAGGGGAGGCTGGTTTACCAGTCAGGGGCGGCCATTATTTCAGCGGTTAAGCCCTGACGTAACCACCACGGTAGTGCAGAGAAGCAATATAATCCGGGAAGATTAAAAAATGAGCTCAACAGGTAGCAAAGTTCGCTGTGCAATCATCGGTGGTGGGCCTGCGGGCCTTACCGCCGCTCTGGAGTTATCCAGGGCAGGAGTCGAGCCAATTGTCTTCGAGATGGACCGGCAGGTCGGCGGGATATCAAGGACGGTTGATTACAAGGGCTATCGCTTCGACATTGGGGGCCACCGTTTTTTTACCAAGGTAGACAGGGTTCATAACTGGTGGATGGATATTCTTTCTGAAGAATTTCTGGTTCGACCACGCTTGTCCCGGATCTATTACCAGGGCAAGTTTTTCGATTACCCGTTAAAGCCCATGAACGCACTGCTTAACGTGGGTTTCTTTGAGTCCGTCCTGGTTGGCCTCAGTTACGTTAAAGCCCAGGCGTTCCCTTCCCGTGAAGAGAAAAACCTTGAACAGTGGGTTACCAACCGCTTTGGCAAGCGACTGTTCGAGATGTTCTTCAAGACCTACACCGAGAAGGTGTGGGGCATGAAGTGCACTGAAATTGGGGCAGATTGGGCTGCGCAACGAATCAAGAATCTGAATCTGGGCAAAGCGGCTCTTTCCATGCTCGCCCCCAAGCTTCTGACCGGCAAAAATCAGATCACGACACTGATCGAAGAATTCTATTATCCCAGGCTTGGACCTGGCCAGATGTGGGAACGGGTCACCGACATGCTGGAAGAAAGGGGGCACCCGGTGCACCTGGAGCATTGGGTGAAAACGATACATCGTGATGGAGAACGGGTCACTGGCATTACGGTTGTTGACGTCAACGGCAAAGAAGAGCGTTTCGATGCTGACCATGTCATCTCCACCATGCCGGTGAGGGAACTGCTTAATGCGATGGACCCGCCGCCGCCCGCAGCCTCTCTGGAGGCGGCCAATCGGCTCAGGTACCGCGATTTTTTGACGGTTGGGCTGGTCGTTGAATCGACGGAGCTGTTCCCTGACAACTGGATTTATATCCACTCCCCGGATGTTAAAGTTGGCCGTATACAGAATTTTGGCAACTGGAGTCCCTATATGATTCCGGACAAATCAACCAGTTGCATTGGCCTTGAATACTTTGTTCAGGAAGGCGATGAACTATGGACCGCCAGCGACGAAGAGCTCATTGAACTTGGCAAAAAGGAAACTGCCAGGCTGGGTTTGATTGACGCCGACAAGGTCATCGACGGTGTGGTCATACGCGTGCCAAAGGCTTATCCCGTCTATGACCATGGTTATAAAGAAAATATCGATAGCATTCGTGAGTACGTAGACCAGATTCCGAATCTTCACCTGATTGGTCGCAATGGCCAGCATCGTTACAACAACCAGGATCACTCGATGGTGACTGCCATGTACGCGGCAGAGAATATTCTTGGCGCTAATCACGATGTTTGGGATGTCAATGTGGAAGAGGAATATCACGAGGAGGCGGGAGCCAAGAAGAGTCACGGTGCGAGCGGTGAGCGTCTGGTTCCACAGCGAGTTCAGGATGCATCACCCATTGAGCTTTTGAATGACGTCTTTGCAAAGTATGATCCCGTCGCTCTGGGCGGAGCCATTGGCGTGATGATCGGGTTTGCAGTGTTCCTGACGACGGCGATTCTGCTTGTGCAAGGAGGCGAAAATGTTGGGGAGACACTAGCATTGTTAGGCAATTATTTTCCTGGATACGACATTAGCTGGGCTGGTTCCCTCGTAGGCTCGTTTTGGGGTGGTGCTTTCGGTTTCGTTATTGGTTTTGTCACGGCTGTGGCGATCAATGTGACGGTTTCGATTCATCTTGGGAAACTTCTTCGGCGTCTTGGAGTGCTTGAAGGATCGCTGGGCTAATTATCAGACAAGGATAGAGGTGCTGATTCATGAATAAAGAACATTTTTCGGATGACGAATGGAAAATTATCGGCCGGGCCATTGCCCGTCTGCGCGCATCGGTAATGGCGGTAACGTTTGGAATTATCGGAGGCCTCGTCCTGTTCATGGCAACGGCGTGGCTATTGATTATTGGTCCGACGGGTGGGTCTGAACACGTTGGACCAACCCTGGGTCTGCTGTCGAATTTCTTTCCTGGTTACAGTGTTACATGGTCGGGATCTGTGGTCGGGTTATTTTACGGCGCACTAAGTGGCGCTGTTGCCGGCTTTTTGCTGGCGTTCATTTATAATCTGATTGTGGCGTTCCGGACCCGTTAAGCGATAAGCACTGAATACGCAACGAACTGCCCTCAGGCAGTCTCTGAGTCCGTCAGGGACCGAGAGTCCCTGGCGCGTCGAAAACGTAGAAAACCCGATATCTGAACCGCAACGATAACTGAGGATATTGCGAGCAGTAGCATGGTGTAAGCGCCGATCCGTTTCTCAAGTAACTGATAGACCAGACCGTGAGCAGGGATAGCGAGCACTAGCACGTAGGCCAGGCGGTGCCATTTTTTCCATGAAGACGCACCCATGATGCGGATGGAGCGGTTATTGGACAGGCAAAGAAGCGCGATCATTATCAGCGCACTGATCAACCCGATATAATTGGTCAGCCCGAACGGATCGGTTCTGAAGGGAAGGACGTGCGATTCATCCGGCGGGTAGATAAAATACTGGATAAGCCTGCCCTTGAAATGGACTTGCAATCCGGTGATGGTGTGTGCAAGGGCCAGTATACCGGACCAGATACCCAGATCCCGCCTCAGAAGGCTTGACAGCGGATTGCGCCTGGAGCGTATCAGGTTCACCGGCCCGATAGACAGGGTAACAGCGAAGTAGAGAAGGCTTGTGTAAGCGGTGCCAATCGAGAGCGCCTGCATAAGTGGTTTGTCGGGTAGCAGTTGGCAAAAGGCATAAATCAGGATGAGTGCCACTGTGAATAGCAACAAATGCCTTGCCCATCTCCTGTAATCCATTGGCCCGCCTGTCATTGATGTCTGGGTTTCTAAAGTGAAATCCGGGGAGATTATACTATCCGGGCATGTGTATCAGAAGCAGAAAAAGTCTCTGTTGTGTTCACCCGGAGCTTACTGACATGTTGATAAAGCTCACAACGCAGAACAATAAAAACGAAAATCATGTCTGTTCCGAAAAATCGGTCCGCGTTAAATTTTCAGGATTCCTTCGACTGGTAACAATCGCATCCGTCCTGATTTCCGGTGCCTGCTTCGCCGCTTCTTTGGAAACCGGTTCCGGGAAGATGGATGTGCCTGTCACCGTGCGAATAGACAACGCCATCGAATACCAGGAAATAGCCGGATTTGGCGCGACAACCCTTGCCGGGATCATGCTGACGGAAAACGGGCTGCGCGACATGCTGGGCGCAACGTTAAGGCACCAGGCCATCAAGGCGGTCTACCATGACGTGGGCCTGACGCTTGGCAGCCTGGAGTTGTGGCTGGAGCCGGCCAACGACAACGACGACCCCATGCTGATCAACAAGGATGGCTTTCAGTGGGAAACATCGAACGCGATGCATGATCTGCTTGTACGTCCTGCAAGAGTCTATGGCTTCAGCAATTATTCGCTTGGCCTGAAGATAGACATGCGGCGGGAATTGCGCTGGATGGGTGAGCTGCGTGAAAGAGATTACAGTCGCTATCTTCAGGAAGCCGCCGAATACGTAGCCGCCGGTGTTGTACACTGGCAGGAAATAACCGGGGCCGCCCCCCGGTTTATTACACTGTTTAACGAACCATTGAGCGGTAACCGGGAACTGCGTGGCGGCTCGAAGCATGAAATAGTCGATATTATCAAATCCGCTGGCGAACGGTTGCGCGCGGAGGGGTTTGCACGCACGAGATTCATTGTTCCCGCTGAAGAGACCGTTGCCAAATCCATCGATACAATCGAGTCCGTCCTTGCCGATGAAGACGCGCGCTCCTATATCGGTGCGTTGGCTTATCACGCTTATCCCTATGATTCTGCTTACTCCAGTGTCCGGCGTATTTTGCAGACATCAGGGAGAGGGCTGCCGGATCACGATGAGATACGGATTCGCCAGCGGCTTTATGAACTTGCCGCCGGTTATGATATTCCGGTGTGGATGACAGAGACCTCCGAGGGTCCGGGCCGGGCCGATTATCCTTTTGGATCAGCGGAAAACCTGCGGGCACGCGCCAACCATATTCATGATGAACTGGTTTATGCCAATGCATCAGCCTATTTTGCGATGTACGACATGTGGGACAGGCAAAGCCACGATGCGCATTTCAAAGACAGAGGCATCGATTTTTTTAGTCAATCCAGTCATATCGTGCTCATCGACCAGAAAACATCTGAAATCCATATAAGCGGAATCGGGTTTGCCATTGGCCACTTTGCCCGCTGGATTACGCCAGGTTCGTTGCGGATTGATGCCGTATCAGACAATAAACTCGTCAAGGTGATAGCATTTCGCTCTGACAGGCAGAACGAGCTGGCTGTGGTAGTCGTCAATAACTCGAATTTCGAGGCCGAGATAGATTTTGCTATGGAAAATATGGCCTTGCAAGGTACTGTAAAAGGAGAATATTCGGACAGGTCAAACCGCTGGAAACAACTTCCAGCCCTCACGCCTTCAGATAACGCCAGCTTCAGGTTAACCGTCGGTCCAACAAGCGTGACCTCCTTGTCCGCAACCCTTATTAATCCGGGTTAGCCACCGTGAAATGATCGATCAGTTCTGCGCGCACTGCATCGTCCAATGGGGGCAGAACCATCGATGTCCCGGGCGCAACTGCCTGGGGGTCGCGGAGGAAAGCGTCGAGCCTCGCCTCATCCCAGACACCATCGAGTGCCGCCAGCGCCGGCGAATAACTGAAGCCGGGCACAGTGGCGATTTCGCGACCGATTAGACCGACCAGCGACGGCCCTGCGGGGACGCCAAACGCCGGCGCATGACAACCTTCGCAGTACCGGCCAAACGCTGACATTTTGGCGCCAGTGCGCAGTTCCAGCAACACGCCGCGGTCGACCCACGCAACGATGCTCCCATCTGGCAACTCCGCCAGATCGCGCAGCCGTTCACCCAGGAACATCGCTTCGGAATAGACGATCCGGCCCCCCACGGGGCGCAGCCGGTAAAGCCTGTTGGTTCGCAGAGTAGCCAAAAGCAGATCGCCCTTCCAACGCGCAAACATCGGCCCCGTCACTTCGATTATGGCCGAGGTAGCGACCGACGGCACAAAGCTAAGTGCAGGTTCGGCGAAGCCGCGATGGTTAAAGCCATCGACATCGAGAGGCCAACTGGTGGACCCGTAGTTGGTGCCGTAGGTCACCAGCGGCCAGCCGTAATTTGCGCCCTCGCGAATCAAGTTAATCTCGTCACCGCCCTGCGGCCCGTGCTCGGACGACCAGACCCGTCCGTTCTGCGCGACCACGAGCCCTTGCGGATTGCGGTGGCCGATGCTGACGATCCGTGCAGCGCCGGTGTCGGGTTCGATCCGCCAGATTTTGCCATATGCGTTATCCTCCTCTGCCTGTGCAAATGGCATTGAGCCGTCGAGTCCGCTGAATCCCGCATCGCCCAGCGTCAGCAACAACACGCCGTCTGGCGCCCATGCAAGCCGTCCGCCGGTTTCGCTGTCGTCAAATTGTCCCTCCGCAGTCAGGCAGGGCGCGGAGTCATAAAGCGTCGTCCAGGCGTTCGCAGCTCGTGGAAAGGATTCCGCA
>NZ_DDOI01000085.1:0-5385 GCF_002341575.1 Marinobacter sp. UBA2498
ACTATGAGAAATCCGGGCTAGCTCTGGAAGGCCGAATGTCCCCGCCGAACCGGACAACTTGTGCAGGCTTTGATAGCAAAACAACAATCCGTCGGCAGAGAACTCACCACGCCGGGTTTTCTCTGCCAATGTTCGCAATTGCTGAATATCTTCTTTGGCCCGCTCAAGAAATCTTTGCCTGAGCACTTCCAGCCGTGAAGAAATCTTGCCTGTCGACTCCAAGGCCACATCAATACTCCTGGTGGACTATTTGCCACGCCGGCAAATTCAATTACTCTCTCGGTAATGAAAACACGTTTCAACTGCTACCGCTACGACCTGAAGGGCTGAATTTGAGGAATCTTTCTATTGGCAGCCGCGTTGCCCTTATTGCTGTCTTGAGTAGCTTTTTGACTGTCGTCGTTCTTTCAGCGACAGCCTACAACGAGCTGATCCGGGATTTCGAAAACGTTCTCACCCAGCGCCAGCTTCTGGACGCCGAGTCAATCGCCAATCGAGTCGATCAGGATCTCCAGGTGCGCATACAGGCTCTGGGCGCTTTCGCCGCTACTCTGACGGATGGTAAAAACCGACTCTCAAAAGATCGCATCGAAGCTCTGCTCGGTCGGCAATCGGCTTTATCCGAGTACTTCGAGGCAGGCCTGTTGGTCTTCGACGAAGACAGCGTGGCAATCGCCGAAAACGTTTACGTACCCAATCGTATAGGCACCTCTTACGCTGACCGGCAGCACTTTCGCGAGGCCTACAAAACCCGGGAACCCGTCATCAGCCGGCCAATTATTGGCAGGACAACCGGGCTTCTGCTCCTATCTTTTCTTTACCCTATCAGTAGTGACGATGGGGATTTACTTGGTTTCGCCGGAGGAATCATCAACCTGGCCGAGGCCGGGATCATACCGAAGCAGGAAGATGCCTCTTCTGGCGCCCTGTTCAAGGTCATCGACACCGGCCATTTCATGCAGGTGGATACGCTCTCCGTCGCCAATCCGATGCCCGATCTGCCGCCACCAGGCGAGGATCTGATTATTGATGCGGCATTGTCCGGCCAGACCTCAGGCGTTGTTTCCGACCATTCTGGAAAAAAGTGGATCTACGCTACGCAACATCTTGACCGCGTGGGCTGGATGTTTCTAAGAGCAGTGCCCTACCAACAGGCAACACAACCGGCACGGGCCTCTTTCGACAAGTTCCTTGCTGCCAGTGCCGTGGCTCTTCTGGCACTGGCAGCCATAGCTTGGCTACTCGCCCGGGCAACAACGCTTCCATTGGAGAGAATGTCGCTCAGGATACGGGAAATGGCGACGGAGGGTTTTGCGGCAAACCGATTGTCTCTTAAAGGCCCGCCAGAGGTCAGAAACGTAGCCAGCGCCTTTAACAAGCTGATGAAGGAACGCGAGGCGCTGGACATCATGAAAGACGACTTTGTCTCGAACGTAAGCCATGAGCTGCGCACGCCTTTGACCTCGATAAACGGCGCACTGAAACTGCTGCGCTCAGGCGCAGCGGGGAAACTGCCAGATAAAGCTGACTCGATGGTCGACGTTGCTTTTCGGAATAGCGAACAGTTGCAACGGCTGATATCCGACCTGCTGGACTTCAACAAAGCCATGGCAGGGCAGATGCCCATCGATCTGGAGACAGTTGATCCTGCAACAGCTATAAGGGACGCCTGCGATGGCAACCGGGCCATGGCAAGCCACTACCAAATTCCACTGACACTTGGAAATTGCACAGAGAAATTCGTCACCGCTGATCCAACCAGACTTAGACAAATATTGGATAATTTCATCAGCAATGCCATCAAGTTTTCTCCCGTAGGAGGCTCTGTCAGGATCTCGTCAGAATCAACCTCATCTGGCATGGTTCGAATTACCGTATCAGATGAAGGCCCAGGCGTTCCGGAGAGCTTCCTGCCACGGCTGTTCCAGCGATTTGCCCAGGCCGACTCAGGCTCCGCCAGGGCCCAGGCAGGAACAGGGCTCGGCCTTGCGATCTGCCAGGAGCTGGCGAAACTCATGAACAGTGAAGTCGGCTATTTTTACGACAACGGAGCCAACTTCTGGGTTGAGCTACCTAATGACATAGTTAGGGGGAACAACATTAATGAAAGCGCCAGAACTTCCTCCTGAGGAGACTGAGCGCCAGGCGGCGCTTGAACGTACGGGCCTGCTCGATACGGAGCCTGAAGAGCGGTTTGATCGTTACACCCGTATGGCCCGCAAGGCATTCCGGGTTCCCATTGCGCTGGTTAGCCTGGTGGACAAAAACCGGCAATGGTTCAAGTCCTGCCAGGGGCTCGCAGCTTCGGAAACGTCCCGCGACGTATCCTTCTGCGGTCACACCATTCTTGACTCGGGCACCCTGATCATCGAAGACACCATGGAGGATCCTCGCTTCTCCGACAATCCGCTGGTTACCGAGGCCCCGAATATACGCTTCTACGCGGGCGCCCCCCTCCACAACAGCGAAGGCTTCAGATTGGGGACGCTCTGCCTGATTGACGCGACTCCGCGCTCCTTCGATAAGGAGGACCAATCCCTTCTTCGTGAAATGGCCGACTGTGTCGAGCGCGAAATCAACATGCAGGCGGCAACCGAGTTCTACCGGGAACTCAAACACAGCGAGCGAAGGTCACGGGCTATTATTGAAGGTACGAGAATTGGCACCTGGGAGTGGAACGTACAAACCGGGGAAACCGTTTTCAACGAGCGCTGGGCCAACATTTGCGGCTACACGCTTGATGAGCTGGAGCCTGTCAGTATCGAGACATGGTTAGCCTTCGCACATCCGGATGATCTGCCTGAATCAGAGCGATTGCTAAAAGCTCATTTTGCCGGTGAATTGTCCGAGTACGACTACCGGTGTCGGATGAAGCATAAGAACGGCCATTGGGTTTGGGTGCACGATCGCGGCCAGGTGTTTGAATGGACCGAGAACGATGAACCACTGATGATGTATGGCACCCACGCCGATATCACAGAGGAAATGAGCAACCTGAGCAAGATCCAGCATCAGAACGAAGCGCTGGCCATTCTCAATGATCTGGCCCTGGACACCGAAACCAATGATGACATTCGCATCGAAAAAGCCCTTCGGCTCGGGTCTGACTACCTGAAGCTGCCTCTCGGAATAGTCAGCGAGATCCATAGTAACGTTTATTCCATCCGGTGGTTCGTCGCCCCCGAGGATGCCGGACTGGAGCAGAATGCCAGCTTTCCACTGAAAGACACCTATTGTTCAATGCTCCTCGGTTCGCGGGAAAGCCTGGCCATTGCACACATGGCCAGATCGAGCTATCGCGATCACCGGTGCTACGACAAGTTCGGGCTTGAGAGCTACCTGGCTGCGCCCATTTTCATCAAAGACCGTTTGTACGGAACCCTCAACTTTTCTTCGCCAGAACCGAGGGAACAGGACTTCTCGGATACTGAAATCAAGTTCGTGACTCTCCTGGCACGCTGGGTTGGAGCCCTCATTGAGAGGCAGCTCAGTGTGCAGATGCTCACCAAACTGGTAGAACAGACGCCGGGCATGCTCTATCAGTATCAACAGTGGCCGGATGGCCGTGTTTCGTTTCCCTACACAAGTCCCGGCATCACGGACATCTACGGTGTTACAGCAGAGGAGGCACATGAAGATGCCTCGATCTGCTTCACCAAGATCCATCCCGATGATTTGCCCAAGGTAGCAGCCAGTATTGAGAGATCTGAGGAGTCCTTGACGCTCTGGCACAGTCACTACCGGGTAACAGATGGCAAATCCGGCTGGCGCTGGGTAGAGGGCAAGTCATCACCGGAACGGATGCCAGACGGCAGCACCATGTGGCAAGGTTATATTGCTGACATTGATGAGGCAAAACAAACCGAACTGGCCCTTCAGGAAAGCGAAGTTCAGCTCCGGAGACTCTACGAACTGTCGCCCATTGGCATAGCGCTGAATGACTATGTATCAGGAGCGTTTCTTGACGTGAACGAGGCTCTGCTAGGGCCTACCCGATACAGCCGTGACCAATTGATGGCAATGGACTATTTTGAGCTTCTGCCCCCGGACTTCGAAAACCATCGACAGCAAATCATCGCCGAACTTCAGAGCGAAAGACGTTTCGGGCCTTATGAAGTCGAGATCGTGCGCGCGGATGGTTCAACCTATCCTGCCATCGTCCGCGGTATGAGAATCAGCAACCCCTCTGGCCAACCGCTGATCTGGACCCTCATAGAAGATATTTCCGAGCGCAAAAAAGTCGACCGGATGAAAAGCGAGTTCATCTCAACGGTAAGCCATGAACTCCGTACGCCGCTGACCTCCATATCGGGTTCTCTTGGCCTGGTCGAAAGCGGAACTTTGGGCGCGCTTCCCTCACAGGCTGAGCGTATGGTGTCTATCGCCCATCGTAATGCCGAGCAGCTGAAACAACTGGTGGACGACCTGTTAGACATGGAAAAACTTGTTTCCGGCAAGATGACCATGAACCTGCGTATACAGGAACTTGGCCCCGTCATTGAGGAGTCGGCAGAACGTCTCAAAACCTACGCCCTGGACAGCGGCGTTTCTGTGCAGATCGAAGACAGTAGCCCCAACTGCATGGCGAAAATCGATCGATCGCGTCTGGGCCAGGCATTTACCAATTTGCTGTCTAACGCCATCAAGTTCTCGCCCCCTGAAGGTGAGGTTTTGGTATGCACCGAGGTCGAACATGATCTTGTCCGTATCCTCGTTACTGATCAGGGACCTGGCATTCCTGATAATTTCCGCGGCAGAATTTTCCAGAAATTCGCTCAGGCAGACAGTTCCGACACACGTGGCAAACGGGGAACAGGTCTCGGTCTGGCCATCACGAAAGAAATCATGACACAGATGGGAGGAGATGTCGGATTCGAGTCACGGGAAGGAAGGGGCTCAACTTTCTGGCTGGGACTGCCGTTGGAGCAAGTGAAGGCATAGATGTGGGGTTTGACTCAGAGGAAGGGCATGGCGCCTGTTTCTGGTTGAGTTTGCCAGTCGCCTAAACCGGCAATAAAAGCGCTGCCTGAAAGGCAGCACTTTTACTGTCTACGGTCAGGCGGCTTAGCTATCCAGACCTTCAAGTAAGCCCGCCATATCGTCGGCGTGCTCCTCTTCCTGAGCCAGGATTTCCTCGATAATCCGCCGTGATGTCGGGTCCTGATCTCCCAGATAACGGGCAATTTCGCGGTAGCTGTCGATGGCAATCCGCTCCGCCACCAAATCTTCCACTACCATTTCCCGCAATGTATCGCCCTCAACGAACTCGGCGTGGGACCTCGTTAAAAGACCTTCGGGCGAGAAGTTCGGTTTCCCACCCAACTGCACGATACGTTCGGCCAGCCAATCGGCGTGCTGCTGTTCCTGATCGGCATGCTCCAGGAA
>NZ_DDOI01000085.1:5538-6958 GCF_002341575.1 Marinobacter sp. UBA2498
GCCTCATTCAGGATTTTCACGACATTGTCGCGGTTGGCACCGTAGCCCTCGGTAAGCGCTCCTTCTTCGATGTGCTTGCGGGCCCGCTCTCTGAGGGTTTGCACGTCGGTCAGAAACGGTTGATCGGTCATAATGTCTCTCTCGTTTCTCTCATTGATCTCTTGAATTCGGCATAGCGGCCGCCCGCTATGCCATTTCACCCTGTCCACTCAGGCAGTGCGCAACATTTCCCGCACCACGTAATGGAGGATGCCGCCATGCTTGAAGTAGACGGCCTCGTTGGCGGTGTCGATGCGAGATTTCAGCTCGCAGGTCTCCGTGGATCCGTCCTTGTACTTCACCGTCATCTTGAGGGTCTGTCCCGGCTTGATCTCACCAGACAGGCCTTCGATGCTGATGGTTTCCTCACCGGTAAGCTTGAGGCTCTTGCGGTCCGTGCCTTCCGGGAACTGAAGTGGCATTACGCCCATACCGATCAGGTTAGAGCGGTGAATGCGCTCGTAGGATTCGGCCACCACAGCTTTTACACCCAGCAGACGGGTACCCTTGGCCGCCCAGTCGCGGCTTGAGCCGGTACCGTATTCCTTGCCGGCAATGACCACCAACGGCGTGCCGTTCTCCTGATACTTCATGGCGGCATCGTAAATCGCCATCTGTTCGCCCGTGGGCACGAATTTGGTATAACCGCCTTCCACGCCGTCGAGCATTTCGTTCCTGATACGCACATTGGCAAAGGTGCCGCGCATCATGACTTCGTGGTTACCCCGGCGAGAGCCATAAGAGTTGAAGTCTTTGGGCTCAACACCGTGCTCCTGCAGGTATTGTCCGGCAGGGGTGTCCGGCTTGAAGGAACCGGCCGGTGAGATGTGGTCGGTAGTCACCGAATCGCCCAGCAGTGCCAGTATGTTGGCATCCTTGATATCGTCGATCGCGTCCGGTTCTTCCTTGAGCCCTTCGAAGAACGGCGGATGCTGGATGTAGGTGGATTTATCAGACCACTCGTACACCTTGCTTTCCGGCACCTTGATGGACTTCCAGGTGGCGTCGCCATCGAAGACTTCCGCGTATTCCTTACGGAACATATCGGTCTTCACTTTCTCCACCGCTTCAGCGATCTCCTGCTGGCTCGGCCAGAGGTCCTTCAGGTACACCGGGTTTCCATCCTTGTCGTTGCCCAACGGATCTTTTGAGAGATCCAGGCGCACGTTGCCCGCCAGCGCATAGGCAACCACCAGGGGCGGCGATGCCAGCCAGTTGGTTTTCACCAGCGGATGCACCCGGCCTTCGAAGTTCCGGTTGCCGGAGAGCACAGAGGCCACGGTCAGGTCACCATCACTGATGGCTTTCTCTACCGCGTCCGGCAGAGGCCCGGAGTTGCCGATGCAGGTTGTGCAGCCATAGCCGACGAGGTTGAAGCCGA
>NZ_DDOI01000158.1:0-3674 GCF_002341575.1 Marinobacter sp. UBA2498
CCTGAACCGCGTCGCGCGATTGATGGCCAAACACGGCATTCAGGGGTGGCCACGCAAGAAGCGCGGACGCTTGGGACGTCAATCTTATCGACCACCGGGAATCCGGAATCATCTGGAACGGGATTTCTCCGCTCTGGAGCCAGACACCAAATGGGTGACGGATATAACAGAGATCCCGACGCAGGAAGGAAAGCTCTTTCTCTGCGTGGTTCTCGACCTGTTCAGCAAGCTGATCGTTGGCTGGTCGATGCATCACCGACAGGATCGGCATATGGTAATCAGAGCGGTTGAGATGGCCGTTTGGCAGCGCCAGGGGAAAGTTCCGGTGATATTGCATTCAGATCGAGGCAGTCAATTCACCAGCGGTGATTACCAGCGCTATCTCGGCAGCAACCGACTGGTGAGCAGCATGAGCGCGGTCGGTCATTGTGGTGATAATGCGGCTTGCGAGGGGTTCTTCGGCATGCTCAAGCGTGAGCGAATTCACCACCGGCGCTACCGAACCCAAAATGAAGCACGAGCTGATGTCTTCGATTACATTGAGCGGTTCCATAATCCTAGGATGCGACGTAGAGTTGCTGCTCAGGACAGAAAACTGTTCGCCGTTTTAAAACCGTCCGTGGAAACGGGGTAGAACCCGGGTTGCCTAAGTCGCCTTCCCTCATAATTACCTTGTTCTTTGTCTAGCGCCCGGTTCACGCGCCGGTTATGAGCTGTGGAACAGTAAAAAAACGGTCGCTGTGCACCCAAATATCAGGCGGCCAACGTAAGCTGACTGGTCCAGCATGCCCCCATGGACCACCGCGACGCTGTATTTGTCGCGGACGGGCTTGCAATCACAGTCCAACCTATCGATCGAGACGGACGCGAAGCCGCCTCGATCGTTCGCGAAATGCAGCTTCGCCACCCTCAAGGATTTCACAAACCACCTTGCGGATCGCAGCATCCTCTAGCCCCCCCGCTACATAGCTAATCGGCGGCAAACCACCTGAAAGATGCGGACCAGCTTCGGCGACGATTATCTGATCCGCGTCGGTGTTGATCACGAGATTGGCGTTATGTGTCACCATGATCACCTGGCGTTTCGCTTTCGCCGCGATGAAAAGCGCCACCAGCTCGTCGAAGACCGACTTTGGATCGAGGTTTTCCTCTGGCTGGTCAATAATCAACGGTCGGTCGTCGGAATCGTCTAGCGCGAGGTAGAGCAGCAACAGGACGATCCCTCGGGTGCCTGGCGACAACTTACGGATATCCACGCCGTCGTAGGAAATCTCGTAGCGAATGGCAATGTGTTCGGTTCCAAAAAGCCAGTGTGCGAATCGCTTCGACCACGCGCGGAATTCAGTTTGCTGGGTTGGGGAAAATGGCGCGTGCGATAAGAGATCTCTTAGGTATTTTCCCATAAAGGCCGTCATAGCAGCCTGAACTTCAGCGGCAGAACCGGTTTCCCACGCAGGTTTGAGCGCGTCCGTCGCGGCCGCAATCAACGAGCCGCGCCCGTAAAAAGGGCCCGCCTTACGACGGTCGAGGAGTTCCTCTTCGGCAAACGCGCCCCAGGTCTGAACATCGGCAATCCTGCGGACTGAAAAACTCAGCTTCTTGAGTGTGCCCGATGATGAGGATAGACGCTCCATGAGCGGTGCATATAGGGCAGCCAGCGCGTTTTGCTCGCTTATGATAGCTTCGAACACGCGGCCATAGGTGTCGTCACGTTCAGTCTGCAGGCCCTTCCGTCGCGCTGCCGCGCCCTTGGCGTCAGTGAGCCGTGCTTCCATAGTCTGAAGCGCCGAATTCTCCTGCGCAATCCGCTTCGTAAGCGTCGCGTATTGCTCACGAATAAGCTTGTCCGCGCCGAATAGCGCCTCGAGTCGTGCCATCTCTGCTACGATCGGCGCAAGCGGAAGCATCGCGAGATCTGTGTCATCAGCAATCAGAGCAACATTGGGATCGCCGGGCGGTGGAGGAACACCGTTGAGCTTGCCAACCTCGGCGTCCGCCCATGCGGTGTAGGCCGTGAGGCTCTTGTCGACGTCGCCCTTATAAATCAGCAGGAACTCGTCCCACTGATTGGCGTCTAGGCCACTGTTGTTATGTCGCGCCTGGATCTGTCGGAGCATTTCAGGCGCGCCGGTGGCTCGCATGCTACGAACCTCGTCTTGCAGAGCGACGAAGGTTCGGCGCTGATTGTTATAGGCTTGTATCTTGGTCCTTAGCTTCTGCGCCGCCCCGCTGAGCTGGGTGTGCCTTGCGACCTGAGCTTCGGTGCCCTTAACCACTAGCTTAGCCTGGTCAGCCGTATAGCCGGCGATCAGCTTCTTCTTTTGCTCAACCTGCTTGCTCAGGCTGGCAACGAGGCTCTCTTTCTCGAGCTCGGTAGCAATTCTGTCGGAGATATCGGCGATCGCCTCCGCCTCACGCTCACGGGCTTGCTGGAAGCGAGCGGTCCGTTGCTCGCGGAGCTCGGTGAAGTCAAGCGCCCACTCGCGGTCGTCCTGCGAGTGGGAATCGAAGATAACGCGCTCGATCTCATCGACGAGACCATCGGAGACACCCTTGGCCGAACACAGCTCCTCGACGAATTGCTGAGAAAGATATCTCGCACGAGGGAACGACATATGGCCGTTCGCGTCACGGCCATCAAGCGCACGCGTCTCCGTTGCGCCGCCGCCCCAAGTCAGTGTCGCGGAGGCGTCCCCGATGAGTTTGCGTGCGCGTGTGAGGAACGATGGGCTGACGTTCTCGTCAGCCTCCCAGCCAGCTGGAGTTATTGCATCGCAACCGGCGGCGATCACATCGGCCAGTGCCGTCTTGCCAGATCCCCGCGCGCCAATGATGGCGACTAGGCCGGGATTGAGCGGAATATCGGGCGTTACCGCCCAATCTGCATCCTCAAAGTGTACATGCGAGATGACCTGCGACGGCATAGCCGAGCTTGGCGGTTTCTCGCCAACATAGGCCCGGCCTTCCGGATCGATGCAGGCCTGTCGTAGGGCGTCGAATGTTAGTGCACCCTTGATCCACGAGAAGCGATTGTCGACTGGCTTCCCGACGGACTTCTGGTCGTGGGAATCGCTGCCATGGAGACACGGCTTGCACCCCTCATAGCGCGAGCGCAGTTCTTCAACACTGACGTTCCGTTGGCCGATCCAGAATTCACGCTGTGCGGGGCTGCTGGAGAAAATGATGTGGGCGAATTTCTCTATCTCCTGGCGCACCGTAGAATCCGCGGCCTGACGAACTCCGGAAGTGCCGTCACTAGAACCACCAGCAACGGCGATTAAAATGTTCTTTTTCGCCCATTCACTTTCGGCGATAACTTTACGCAATTGATCGAAGTTGACTTTGAACTGTGTGGCGCCTTGTCGAAGCGCAGCCCCGTCGTCAATGATGGTAGTGTCTGAACGTTTGCCCAGCTTTATCAGTTCCTCCCGCGTGCAGTCGAAGCGGTCGCCAAAAGCATAGAATTGAAGGCGCTTCAGGATTCGCTTTGTCTCTGAGAGGTGTTCAGGGTCTTCAGGGCTGACCAACAAATGGACGTTCACGAAGCCCGTTTTCGATGCCACATCGAGGCGCAGCTCGATGTTAGGGAAGATTAGCGACACGTCGGGCAATCGGCCTGTGACCTTATGCTGAAGGAATTCCCCGTAAGTGTCGGTAACGTAGTAGTCAGTGAC
>NZ_DDOI01000158.1:3723-4059 GCF_002341575.1 Marinobacter sp. UBA2498
GACCGCCTCGACCTTCGGCGTTAAGGCTTCGAGCGTCGAGAGATAGGTGCTCCAGGGATCGGATACACCGAACTGATTGTTGAGGATCGTGCCGGGCGCATGGATATGCGGCTCCCATCTATGCCATTCAGAACCGCGATTAATCACTTACATCTCCAGATCATCATTCTTGTTTAGGTCACCACGACCCGAATCAATAGGAAAAGCTCGCTAACGCAGAGCGAGCCGGCGACTGGTTAAATATCAAAGTGCAGTGTCAATTTTATCCACATACTCCGTGCATTTTTTGAACACACTTTCAACTTCATCCCAAAATTCTTCATTCAAGATTATTGT
>NZ_DDOI01000158.1:4148-4819 GCF_002341575.1 Marinobacter sp. UBA2498
ATTCTTCATTCAAGATTATTGTCTGGTGGCCGCCCGAAAAATAACATAGTAAAGCACCGTCTTTAGTATCAAATTTCAGAGTTCCATGTGCAAAAGCGTTGCGCCAAGTCATTATTTTTTTGAGGAACCCCTGAAGTCTGCTCGAATCCTTACCCTTAAGTACCTCAGTTTCTTTGGTAATCGTGTTAATGAGGCTCTTTTTAAACGAAAACTGGAAAGATGAGGATTGTAATACTTCATTTACAAACACATTCCTGCGTCTTGTCGGAGAGTTCGTTTTTCCAAAAAAGAAGTCGGTAATCGTATCTTCGAGCTTTTTTTCCAGGCAAACAGTAGACCAGATGATGTGCATTCCGTTCTCTCTTGCAGTACCGAGCGTAGAGATTTCATCAGGGCCTATTCCGCCCAAGTAAACCTCTCCATTTTCATCGGCCTTCCCACTGCCTCCAAGTGGAATAGGTATAGAAACGGTGTTAGTTGCGGGCAAAGAAATCTTTCTCATTTAAATGACCTATCAGCAAATTAGGCAGCACGCTTTATCATTGTAGAAATCTGGCTGCGTCCTTAACACTAACTTCGAACCAGAAATCGCGTTTCACATAAATAAAAACAATAGCCTAGCCAAGGATGGCCATCTCTGCCATGTAACCATTCAGCGTCTGCAATTTGCT
>NZ_DDOI01000158.1:4924-11846 GCF_002341575.1 Marinobacter sp. UBA2498
CAGCGTCTGCAATTTGCTCCGCTCATCACTCTGGATGAGATGGCTACGACTAGCTTCGAAGCTCTGGAGAAAAGCTCTGACTAGAACGTTCGCTTTTGTTTAAGGCCTCACTTTGGAATTGGCATCAATGGCAGACAACCTCAATTCCGCCCGGCCAATATATGGTGACAAACGGCGGCCAAATTATGGTGTCACTACCATCAAAAAAATCTCTCTTTTTCAGGCTGGAAATCAGTGCTGCCCGTAGCTTGTAAAGTTTTCTGACAAAAAAACCGCCGAGTGCTTTCGGCGGTTTTTGGAATTCCCTATCGCTATTCAAAAGTGGTTAGGCTTCAACTTTCTTTCTTCTCACCCACAAACCGATCAGACCAAGTCCAAGAAGCGCTAGTGTTCCCGGCTCAGGTACTGAAACTGTGCTGTAGCCATACGCTTTGTCACTTCCACCGCAGCTATTTTCATTGTCTGGCAGAAGTGAACCGTCGGCACAAAGCTGTTGCGCCCGAATAGCGACCACCCCAAAATCGCTCAGACTCAGTCCAAAGTCGGTTGTACTCCAACTAAAAGTCTGTATTCCGTTAAAGCCCTGAGTCCCAAGACCAAAAATCAAGCCCCAAGTACCATCAAAACCAGGAATGCTCAGCCCACTGATATTGCAACTTGGCGGCCCACAAACGCTGTCCGTAGTATCCCGGCCCTCAAGTGAGACACTGCTATCACCCGCCAAATTCAAAGCCCCACCGCCTGTTGCTTTGCTGCCAAAGTCAATAAACACGCCGAACGCTTCCGCATTCCAAGGGTGCACCGTCAGCGAATAGTTAAATTTTCCGGAGACCTCATCGTCCACCGTAAAAATATAATTTCCGGTACCGTTTTCATTGGTTGCCCACGTATCGTAGGTAATCATACCCGCCTGGGCAGACCCGGCTCCTGCAATGCACAATGCAAACAGTAACGAGGCCACAAACTTTCCTTTTTGCTTCATAACCCTCTCCTCCGTCCAAATCCCTCGGCTAGCGTAGAGAACATCTTCTATCTCTCCCGCCGAGCTCTTCAAAAGCACCGCAAGTTGCGAACCATACAGCGAAAATTATTTAAGGTCAGGCGCTTAATCATACCCGGATTTTCAGAAGCGCCAGCTCCATGTAAAGATTCTCGACATAAATATGCAGCATGCTCCGGACAGATAGAGGGGTAAACTGAGACGTGGTCTTTCCGACAATAATTTGCGTCACAACAGCCAACGTCCCCAAAAGACAAGCCGAATACACTACCTCCCGAACAAAAATACCAGCCGCCCTTCCGCGGCCCGAGTATAAAAACAACGAAGTAATGGAGTGTATCAATGGCTTTTTCCTCCCCTTCCCGGTCAAGGGCACTGTCTCTTGCAATCGCCACCGCCTCTGTCGGTTTCTCTATTTCGGTTAACGCCAGTATGGGCAACCTCGGCACCACCTATGGCGTCATGCCAGTGGATGTTGCCACAGCCCAGTCACTGTCCATGTTCAACGATCAGGTGTCAGCCACCTATTACAACCCAGCCTATCTGACCAAAGATGAGCGTGGGGAGCTGACGGCTGGCATTCTGCATGCCGAACAGGAACTGCGTTCTGCCAATCCGAATGCCAATGGCGACATCCTGGCCAACTCACCAAGCCAGCAGGTGCTGATTGGCATGAAAACCAATCTGGGTTCGCTGACTCGCTTCAAGCACCCGATCTATCTGGGCTTCATTGCAGGCGTCGAGAAATACGGCAAGGAAATGCTGGCGTTCGATTCGCAGACCACGGAGAACGGCCAGTTCCTTCAGTACGGTAAAGAGCCCCTGTTCCTGAACATCGGTGGCGCTACGCCGATCTGGCGCGGCATCTCCGCCGGTGCTTCGGTGCGCGTCACCCTGGATGCCCAGGCAAACCTCGATGCGGTCTCTACTCTGGGTGGCGAGACCAGCCGGGAACGCCTTGCGGTCAATGCCGAGCCCTCACTGAAAACCATTCTGGGCACCACCATTGATCTGGGCAGCACGTTCTGCCCGGACAGCGACTGCTTCCTGAACGGTTGGGAAACCGCACTCACTTATCGAACCAAGTCAGCGGCCTCCACATCCGTGGACTCCAACATCATTGTCACCCAGACCATTCCCGATCCCGGCCTGAGTCTGGCGGTCTCTACCATTGATTCCTTCCAGCCGGAAACCTTCGGATTTGGCGCTCAATACATGGGCGAAAACTGGCGGATTGGTGGCAGCGTAGAGCAGCAGAACTGGTCAGAGCTGGAGAAGGAATTTTCTTCCGATACGATCAAGGATCAGCAGTCTGCGCCAGCGGGCAGCCGGATTCAGTTCGACGACGTGCTGATTCCACGGATCGGCGCCGAGTACGCACTCAACAAGAACTTTTCTGTGCGCGGCGGCGTTGCCTATGAGGAGTCGCCGCTCAAGTCCACTCGCAATCCGGAGATCAATTATCTCGATACCGACAAGATTGTCGTCGGCCTCGGACTGAGTGCCACCTACGACCGCACCCGTCTGCTGGCCTATCCCGTCCGTCTGGACATCGGTTACCAGTACCAGCAACTGCAGGAGCGCGATTTCACACTGGTGGATTTTGACGGCAACGAAACGCCGGTTACTGCAGACGGCGACGTTCACGTTGTCAGCGGCTCCATCACCCTGAAGTTTTAAGGAGGGCACGCCATGAAGTACAACAACACACTGGCACTTATACCCGCCCTGTTACTGGCCGCCTGTGGTGGCGACGAACAGACCATGAATGAGAAAGTCTCCTCCGGCTCGGTGGTGTATTCCTACCCTGCTGATGGCCAGGCAGATGTCAGCCCGAAAGCCGACATTGTTCTGCGCTTCAGCCATGCGTTGACCGATGAGGATGCAGATCTCCAAAACAAGATTCTGCTGCAATCTCAGGAACAGTCACTGCCCTTTTCTATCAGCCGGATTGACGGCGGTAAAAGCCTCATGCTGTCGCCCTCGTCGGAACTCGACACGCTCGGCGACTACACGGTGACGTTCAGCGAACCGCTGGCTGCGGAGGGCGGTCGCCAGATCGACACCCCCAACGCGGTCGGCGATGCCGGCATCCAGTTCGAGACTCGGGGAAGTTTCTCCGGACCCGCAAGCATAACCAACTCGGCCGCGGATTTTGATATCGCCTGGCAGGTTCCGGCAAACAACAGCCCGTTCGAGGCCATGAACTTTTCCACATTCCGCCTGGCCATGACCCACCCGATCCATCCGGACTGGAAGGCTCTCGGCGGTTCCATCCAGCTGCTGGATGGCAGCGGAGAGGTTGTTCCAGCGATGGTTCTGGTGAAAGGCAATCGGATAACGGTGGACCCTTGTGTGGTCGAGGATCCCAGGGACTGTGGCAGCAAGGACGATGTCCTGGACACCGGCCAGACCTATACCCTGCGCCTGGAAAACCTGGCCAGCCTGACTTCGCCCGAAGCAGACCGGTTCAGTGAGGAAATCGCATTCACGCCCCGCGAGACAGGCCCAACGGTCGTACTTCAGCAGTCTGCTGTTGATTCCGGGCTGGCCGCAGGTATTGCGGAGCAAGACGTCACCCGATCAGTCCTGAACGGCCAGGCCATTAACGGCGTCACGCTCAACTCGGTGCTCCAGGGAGAAGCAGGCCCCTCCCAACAGACCGGCGATCTGTTTGCAGAGCTGGCTTATGCGCCGGCCTTCGAGGCTGATGAAGCGCTTCCGTTGCGTATCGCCCGGGGCAGCGTGCTGAACAGTACCAGTCTGGATGTTCTGGTGGGCGGCGAGGTTCCTGTGCTGGATGCCGCCAACGGTCAGCTCCAGACTACTGGCAACATCAAGGTCACCATGTTGTCAGACGCATCCGGCTACCTGAGCCCCAACCCCTACACCAATGACATTAACGCGCCCAGACATATCACGCTGTTTATGGATGTCTCCATGAACACCGAAAACGCCCAGCCCAACGCAGCACTCTCCCAGGATCTGATGGGGGTCGAGTTGCGCGGCATCGCACTGGTGCAGGATGGCGTATTGACCATCGATGCCATCGGAATGGTGGAGCCAAACCTTCTCGGCCAGGAGTACACTGACTCGACCATCGCGTTCCATCTTCAGGCGGCCACCGATGCCGATTCGGTTCTGGATGCCGAGCTACTCCGCGAGCTGGACAGCACTTCGCCCAGCCTGATCAGCTGGATGCCCGGACCGGACAACGCCATTCCGGATACGCGCCAGTCCATGCAGCGCCCCGGGGATCCGGTCATTCTGTTCTTTGATGAGCCGCTTGCCGCGGACTCCATTGATACCGGAATTTCACTGTTCGCGGATGGTGTTCCTGTTGAGACACTTGAGACACAACTGGACGGAACTGCCGTTATCGTGAATCCGGGCGATGGCCTGCGCCATGGCGTTGACTACGAAATCGTCATCGATGGTTTGACCGATCTGGCCGGCAACCCAGCCACCGTGGCACCGTTACAGTTTTCACTGGATGATATTGGCGGCTCCGCTGTAACCCGACGCCCTGCCCTGGCCCTGACCACCTATCCGGGCTACCCCTGCGAAACCGATCATAGTCTGCTGGATCTCTCCGCCGGCGTACTGGGACAGTGCTATTCCGATGGAGGTGTGGGTGACACTCTACCAGTCAGCACCATGCCGTCAGATCGTCCCATTACCGTTGTCTTCTCCAAGTCCATGGACCTGAATTCCATTATTCAGGGAGACACCTTCATCGTCGAGAAAGTGAGGCAGGAACCCAGTGGTTCGGTCACGGTTGTGGAAAGCAACGTACCTGGCCGGCTTGAAAAGAATCTCCAGCGGATCCGGTTCTACCCGGACCAGCCCTGGGAAGCCGACGCACACTATCGGTACACCCTGAAGTCATCGGAGGATGCAGGAAGCTGCTCGACTGGAAGCTACACCTCAGTTTGCGATTCCGATGGCCTGGCACTGAAAACCGACCTGCTTGAAGGGCTTGATGACGGAGGTGGCAACAACGGACCGGACGACATGGTGATCTATTTCACCGGAACCGAGCCTCTGGACAGCGTTTTCACGCCTCTGCGAAACCTGCCAGTTCGCGACACCAATGCCAACTTCATTGTGGACTGTGACTCCAACACCAACCCGGACTGTCTTGAGCCGTTTGACCATCAGGGCAGCGACGCTGAGGGCTGGGCCGCTTCAGCCAATTCAACGAAACTGAGGGTTCGCAATAACGAAGCATCAGCCTCTCCGCCCGTGATTGTGGCCAGTACCGCCGATGCGCGGGTTGGCTGCGAGACCGGCGAGCGTTGCCCCAAAGATAAGTTCATCTACCAGACCTACGCCCTCAACACGGAAGTTATTGGCCCTGGCGTTTATGAGCCAACCGGCGATGAGGGGATTCTGGTGAACCTGTATCCCACGCAGTTGGCGACCACATCGATCAGTGTGTTCACAGAGCTTCGGGTTTTTGGATTTATCCCACTCCAGGAGGAGTCCATTACCAATACCCAGGTCCTCCGCATGCGCTATGCCAAGGACGACCCGGCGTGTTCCGGCCCGGGCTGCAGCCGCTCTGGCCTGATACCCGGGGTTATAACAGAGGGTGAAAATGGCCAGCCGGTCTTCAAGACCCGGGCCGAATTGATGCTCGATGCGCCCGATATGGAAATCCCGCTGGGGGGCCGCCACGACCTGTACGGTCGGGAGTTTGTGCTTGAACTGGAGGGCAATATTACCTTCTTCGATGACGGCCGGATGCAGATTGAGCAACGCAATTCAAACCTGGTCGACATTAATGTCCGGGCGCGGGCGCTTGGGGTGCCTGGCGGCGAAATCGTGACGATTGATCTGCCGCTACAAATCCCCGAACAGGGCGTTTACCTCAACTTCATATCCAACCCGGTCAAAGAGATCCCGACAGAGCATTAAAAATGCTCTGAAACCATTGCAAGGGGCCAGCCTTCGGGTTGGCCCTTTTGCACAGGGTACAAGCGGTGGTTATTTCCCCATCCAAGCCATTTGCTGCTAATCTGGTTGCAGATTGAAACTGCTATAGCAAAACAACAACCCTTCAGGAGAGCCCCTTCATGGAAAACGGCACCCACTATCGTACCTGTCACCTTTGCGAGGCCATGTGCGGTGTCGCGATCGAAATGAAGGACGGCCGGATTGCTTCCATCAAGGGCGATGAGAATGATCCGCTCAGCCGGGGGCATATCTGTCCGAAGGCGGTTGCGCTTCAGGATCTGCACGAAGATCCGGACCGCCTGAAAAAGCCCATACGCAAAACCGGGACCGGCTGGCAGGAAATGGAGTGGGCAGAGGCGTTTGACCTGGTCGCCGAAAAGCTCCACCAGACCCGCCAGGACCACGGCCGCAACAGCATCGGCGTTTACCTCGGCAACCCGAACGTACACAACCATGGCTCTCTGGTTGCCACCATGCCATTGCTGCGGGCCATCGGAACCCAGAACCGGTTTTCAGCAACGTCCAACGATCAGCTGCCTCACATGCTCGCCAGTCTCGAGATGTTCGGGCATCAGGTTCTGTTTCCCATTCCCGATATCGATCACACGGATCTGTTTATCTGCATTGGCGCTAATCCCATGGCGTCCAATGGCAGCCTGATGACGGTTCCGGACTTCCGCGGGCGACTCAAGGCCCTGAAGCAGCGCGGCGGCAAGATGGTTGTGGTGGACCCCCGCCGCACCGAGACCGCAAAGCTTGCCGACGAATTCCACTTCGTCCGGCCCGGAAGCGATGCCCTTCTGATGATGGCCATGGTGCATACATTGTTTGAAGAAGAGCTTGTGGATCCCGGCCCGGCGGAAAGACTGGTGAAAGACGCAGACCCAGAAGCTAAAACGGTGATCTACTACTCCAACGGTTTTGACCTTGAGGTGCGCCTGCAATCAGAGGACAGAGCACACA
>NZ_DDOI01000158.1:11886-14166 GCF_002341575.1 Marinobacter sp. UBA2498
AGCCGGCAATTGATCTGGTAGAGCTTGGCGCCATGGCCGGTCAGAAAGGTCACTTCGGCAAGCGCCACAGCCGCGTGAAGGGGCTGCCTGAATTCGGCGGAGAATACCCGGCCAGCACCATGGCCGATGAGATGTTAACCCCCGGCGATGGGCAGATCAGGGCTTTTGTCACCGTTGCCGGCAATCCCGTTCTCTCCAGCCCAAACGGCCGACGTCTGGAGGAAGCCCTGGGCGGCCTCGACTTCATGGTCTCGGTGGATTATTACCTCAACGAAACAACCCGGCATGCGGATATCATCCTGCCCCCGACCGCGGCGCTGGAACGCAGCCACTACGATCTGATTTTCAGCATGTTTGCGGTGCGCAATTTCGCCAAGTACAGCGAAGCACTGTTCGATGCCGGCCCGGGTGCCCGCCATGACTGGCAGATTCTACTGGAACTGGCCCATCGGCTGGAAAAGCTCCGGAAAGGTGGGCAACTGGCCCTGCGGGCGGAGCTCGGCTGGCGCGCCTTCAAGCAGATTGGGCCAGACCCGATCCTTGATCTACTCTTGCGATCCGGCCCCTATGGCGCTGATGCCGGGCGTGCGCGGGGCTTGCTGCAGCCTGCGGTCGATCTGGTGATGGATATCCTGCCGAAACGACATCCGCTTCGTGGACTGGCCAAGCTCAGCCCCCTGAACCGCCACTGGCAGGAGCTACCGAAAGGGCTTTCCCTGAGTGCCCTGAAGGACAACCCGAACGGCGTCGATCTGGGCCCTCTCCAGCCGTCCCTGCCTGAACGCCTGTTTACCCGCGATGGCAAGATCAACCTTGCGCCAAGGCGCTACCTGGACGACCTTGGCAGGCTGCATGAGGCCCTGGCTGCACCGGCCGGCGAGTCTCTGCAACTGATTGGCCGGCGCCACGTTCGGAGCAACAACTCGTGGATGCACAACAGTCAGCGGCTGGTTAAGGGCAAGGACCGGTGCACCCTGATGATTCATCCCAAAGACGCCAGCCGCCTGGGTTTGCAGGCCGCTGACTCGGCAGAAATATCTTCGGAATCCAGGCAGATAGTCTTGCCGGTTGAAATTACCGAGGATGTCATGCCCGGCGTGGTATCCATTCCCCATGGCTGGGGCCATGACCGCGACGGCACTGGCCAGTCAGTGGCGGCTGCCCATGCCGGTGCCAGCATCAACGACTTGCTCAGCGACGGTCGAATTGATCCGCTCTCTGGCACTTCCGTATTGAATGGACAGCCCGTTGCTGTCAAAGTCTGGCGCCCGGAGCGCCAACGCAAACGGGCCTGATTCATAAGAGGAGCTGAAAATGCCCCAGTGGCTGCAGTGGAGTCTGATTATTGCTGGTCTCATCGCCATCGTTCTGCTGGCGGTCTTCATCCGGCGTCAGATGGGGTTGCTTTCGGAAAATCGCAAACGGCAGGCCAAAGCCGAGGCGTTCCAGACCAACCGCAGACAAGACATGATCCGCAGTGTTCATGTTATTGCGATGGCGGTTGAAGAGGATCAGATCGAATACTCGGAAGCCTGCCTGAGACTCAAGGGCCTGCTCGATCACATTGCTCCGGAGTTGCTGGAGCAATCACCTTTCAGTGTATTCCAGGAAGTGCATGACCAGTTGCAGCACATGCCCACGCACCGGGCACGGCAAGCAACGGAGACAAAGTTCGTGGACAAGATGGACAAGGAACGTTTCGAAGTGGAACAGAAGCATGCCGATGCGATTCGCCGGGCCGCAACCGCTATCCGACACCACTCCTTTTCAGGTTAGAGTCAGCTATACAAGCATCCAGGAACTGGTCAGACCTTATTTTTGTAACATTTTGTAACTATTCGGTCGACAAAAAGAATAATTTAGCTCATCAAATCAAAAGGTTCTGACGCGGTGAAAAACTGACACGACGATCATTCCTTCCAGGTTACAACTGTTGACTTTTCTTTTTTCCATCAGGGTCTAAATTATAAGCAAGGGGGCACCGACCATCTGCGGCAGGTGCCACCTAACGTTGTTTTCTCCTGATAAGTTTGGACGACTCTGCAATAAAGCGGGTGAGCTTGCCGGCCTCTGAGCCGGCTTTTTTTGAATCAAAATATGGGGATGTAGACCTTACTGGCTCATCATACCGGCCATTGCCATAACGCTATCTTTATTGTGAACCAGTTCATCGAACTGTTCCTCAACCTGCCCTCGATCAAGACCCAACTCATCGAAGACTGCCTGATCAACCTCTTCACCGGCGCCGAGAGCTACACCTCGTGCCGTTAGCAACTGCCG
>NZ_DDOI01000158.1:14241-30699 GCF_002341575.1 Marinobacter sp. UBA2498
AGCAACTGCCGGCCGAGCCAGAGCAAACGGGCGTAAACGCTGTTCGATCCACTGTAGAAGCGATTCTTTTGATAACGGATTGCCAGTGTGACCTCGTCGGGCATGCCCCAGTTTTCCATGAGCTGGGCTGCAATCTGCTCTCGGGTAATGCCAAGTAAATAGTGTTCAGTAACGGAGGAATCAATATCAGGATTCACTTCCAGCGAACGGCATACCAGCTTGAAATGTGGCGGAAACACTTGCGCCAGAACCAGGTGGCCAAAGTTGTGGAGAAGGCCTCCCAGATAGGCAAGACCAAAGACAGGACGCTCTCCGCGGGGCATCATGCTGGCCAAAATACCGGCGGACTGGGCTTGCCAGATAGCCTGCTGCCAGTAATCCACATAACCTTCGGGATGATCCTGAGGCTGCTTTAATGCCCGCCCCAACGAAAGGCCCATGGCCAGGTTCATGACAAGGTCGAATCCGAGAACTCGGGACACCGCATCATGGACTGATTTTACCCGGCCGGCGGCGGCATAGAACGAAGACGACGCCCAACTGACCACCTGCGCTGCCAAGCTTGGATCGCTCTCGACGATATCAACGAGGTCCCCCATCACAGCATTGGGATTTACTCGTAAATGGATGATTCTCTGCGCGGTTTCAGGCAGTGGTGGTAACTCAAGCGTATCTTCAAGTCTCTGCTGTATTCTTAAACCGGTGAATTTTTTGATGGCCGAATGGAATTGATCCCGATCTCTGTCGTGGTCATCATAATTAACCGAAATGGATTCCAGGGCGACTGCAAGAGAGTGTCGATCGGCGTTGGCTGTCAGAGCCTGAAAGTCCTCTGCAGGCATGACCATCGCGAGATTCTGTTCGCCAAGCTCCAACGCAACCGCAGAAAGTTGATCCACACGCTCATCAACAAGCGTCGGCCAGCCGGTCAATGAAGGCAGTGCTGGAAGCGCTTTAAGGCCAGCCCGCTCTCTCACCCGCACTTGCTCGCGGCGCTTCATCAGACGCAGATCACGCCCGAGTTCCTTGTTCATCTGTTCTAAATCAATCAGATCGTCCTTGCGACAAATCACCTGAAGGTTACCTTGCTCATCAGTCAGCAAGACCATGCGTAACAGTTCTTTTCGGCTGGCGGTGCTGACATCCCTCAAGGATACACCCGCTGCGGTCTCACCCAGAGCCTGCTGAACTGCGACAGGTAATTCCATAAATTTCTCCCGAATATTGCTGTTTCCCGCCGGATAACCCGAACCCGAAAATCATACTAAACCCAGTATAGGGCAAAGAAATGACTCTGACGTTGACTGAACTCTATTTCCAGAGCGTTTTCATACGCTTTCAGTGAATAAACGGACGCCTTTACACATCGCCGTAACGGGTTCTCTCACCGAGCCATCGTCGCACCAGAGCGCGGACAGTCTCCGGATGAACCATCAATCCCGGCGCCATTTTCCGAACTGGCTCAATCCAGCCCTTGTCGCGTTCGAAGTCCGCCAGACGAAACTGCATCATACCGGTCTGCCGGGTACCCAATACTTCGCCCGGCCCCCGAATCTCCAGGTCTTTCTCGGCAATAAAGAAGCCATCCTGGCTGTCCCTGAGCGCCTGCAGCCGGGCCTTGCCATTGGCGGACAAAGGCGGGTGGTACATCAGGACACAGAAACTTGCCTGCTCGCCCCGGCCAACACGACCACGGAGTTGATGCAACTGGGCCAGCCCCAGGCGTTCCGGGTTTTCAATGATGATCAGCGACGCGTTGGGGACGTCCACCCCAACCTCAATCACCGTGGTCGCGACCAGCAGGTCCAGCTCGCCAACTTTGAACTGCTCCATCACCGCCGCCTTTTCCTGAGCCTTTAGCCGGCCATGCACCAGCCCCACTTTCAGGTCCGGCAATCGCTCGGCAAGCTCCTGGGCAGTCACCTCCGCGGCTTGACACTGCAGAGCCTCGGACTCCTCGATCAGAGTGCACACCCAATAGGCCTGTCGACCTTCCCTGCAGGCGCCCCGAACCCGTTCAATCACATCTTCCCTGCGGCTGTCGGGAATCACGATGGTTTCGATCGGCTTCCGTCCTGGAGGCAGTTCATCAATCACCGAGGTATCGAGATCGGCATAGGCGCTCATGGCAAGCGTACGGGGAATGGGTGTTGCGGTCATGATCAACTGGTGAGGTGCCAGTGAGCCACCGACACCCTTTTCCCGCAAGGCCAGCCTCTGGTGTACGCCGAAACGATGCTGTTCATCGACGATGACCAGGGCAAGACGATGGAACCTGACGTCGTCCTGAAACAGGGCATGGGTGCCGATCACCACGGCGGCATCCCCTGACTGGACCGCTTCCAGCGTTTCCGTCCGGGTCTTTCCTTTTACCTTCCCGGATAGCCACGCGAGACGGATGCCCAGAGGCTCTAGCCATGCCCGGAAATTCTGAAAATGCTGTTCGGCAAGGATTTCGGTGGGCGCCATCAGGGCTACTTGTGCACCGGCGCCAATAGCCTGCAACGCCGCCAATGCCGCGACGACGGTCTTGCCCGAGCCAACATCGCCCTGAACAAGCCGGAGCATCGGCAGTGGCTGGCTCAGGTCCTGACGGATATCGGCCAGCACATGGCGCTGCGCACCGGTGAGTGCAAAGGGCAGGGAATCCAGGAAACGCTCGGGCAAATCCCCCGTGGGCAGGAGCGGGAGCGCTTCACGGGCCTGAATCTGTTCACGCACCTGGAGCAAGCTCAGCTGATGGGCCAGCAGTTCTTCCATCACCAGGCGCTGTTGCGCCGGATGGCGCCCTTCCATAAGCAGGTTGACCGGCGCGCTGGCTGGCGGGGAATGCACCAGCTGGACAGCTTCGGTGATTCCGGGCAGCTGATACTCGGCCAGCAGGTTTCCGGGCAACCAGTCACGGATCGGGAACCGGTCAAGATAGCCCAGAGCCTGCTGGCAGAGCGAGCGAACGCGTGGCTGCTGGATGCCCTCTGTCAGCGGGTAAACCGGGGTCAGGGTCGCATCACCTTCCGCCGGCATGGGCGGCGGATTGGTCTGGTACTCCGGGTGGTAGAACTCATAACCTGCGCGCCCGGGCCGGACTTCGCCAAAGCAGCGAACCCTGGCGCCCTCGCTAAACTGGTTTTTCTGGGCCGCGTTGAAATGAAAAAAGCGCATCACCAGAAACCCGCTGTTATCCCGGAGGGTTACTTGCAAACTGCGTCTGCGACCCATGATCAGGTCCGCTTTCATAACCTCCCCTTCCACCACGGCCACGTCACCGATGCGAAGACTTCCCATGGGTATTACCCGGGTTCTGTCTTCGTATCGGTGAGGCAGGTGAAACAGCAGGTCCTGCAGGGAGATAATACCCAGCTTGGCGAGCTTTTCTGCCAGGGCGTTTCCTACGCCCTTGAGCTGGGTGACCGATATGTCATCCAGTGACGTCATAGTCAGGCTCAGGCGCTTTCGGCCACAACCGGTGTGTCTGTTTTCGCCTTTTCGATTACCCGGCACTGGCTGGCAGCCAGGGAAAGCACATCAATAGCCTTGGGCCGCGGGAACGTGACCCGCCAGGCCAGAGCCACCGTGCGGAACGGCACCGGGGGCGCAAACGGTCGAACGGCCAGAATGTCCTCGTGGTACTGCATGGCGGTGGCGGCCGAGAGCGGTAACACCGTAATACCCAGGCCGGAAGCGACCATATGGCGAATGGTTTCCAGAGAACTGCCTTCGGTCACCAGCGCCGGTGAGCCGTTGTTTGCCCGGTGGGTTACGGCTTCTACCAGGGGTGGGCAGGATTCCAGAACCTGATCCCGGAAACAGTGTCCGGGCCCGAGCAATAGCAATTGCTCCTTGGCCAGCTCGTCGGCAGTCAACTGCTCCTTGCTGGCCAGCGGATGTCCCGCGGGCAGCAACACTACGAACGGTTCGTCGTAGAGCGGCAGGGTAACCACTTCCGGCTCCTCGAACGGCAGGGCAATAATAATGGCATCCAGCTCGGACTGCCGGAGCTTCTGCCTCAGGTTGGCGGTGTAGTTCTCTTCGATATAAAGCGGCATTTCCGGGGCCGCACGCCTCAATTCGGGGAGCAGGTGCGGGAACAGATAGGGACCGATGGTGTAGATCGCACCGACCTTCAGAGGCGAATTGAGCTGGTTCTTGCCATCCTGAGCCATGTCTTTGATCAGGCCGACCTGATCGAGCACCCGCTGGGCCTGCTCGATAATGCGCAGACCGGTTTCGGTCACGCGGATGCTGCTTTTGCTTCGCTCGAATAGAGGGATACCGAGCTCGTCTTCCAGCTTTTTCACAGCAACACTGAGCGTTGGCTGGCTGACATGGCAACGCTCTGCAGCCCGGCCAAAATGCCTTTCGCGGGCCAGCGTAACGACGTATCGTAACTCGGTGAGAGTCATGGTGAGCTCCGGTCAGATAGATGCGGGTCGAAGTTTCACGAATTTATGAGGTAAAGCATAAGGATTGAAATTGTCTATGGCAATCACTGAAAGTCGTAAGACGCCCCGAATTCTCGTTGCCGGTTGCGGCAAACTCGGTGGCGCCATTGCCAGCCGGCTGACAACCTCGGCCACCGTGTTTGGCCTGCGGCGAAATCCCGGGCGTGTTCCCGAGGGCGTTCACGGCATTGGCGCCGATCTGACCAGGCCTGAGACCCTGGCCCGCAAACTTCCTGCTGATCTCGATATCATCCTCTATTGCCTGACGCCCTCCAGCTACGACCAGCAGGGCTATCGCGATGCCTATGTGACTGGCCTGGAAAATTTGTTGGTGGCCGTCGGCAGTCAGTCTCTGAAGCACCTGTTCTTTGTGAGCAGCAGCAGTGTCTATTCACAGGATGACGACAGCTGGGTAGATGAATCCAGCCCCACAGAACCGGCCCGGTTCAGCGGAGAGCAGGTCCTGGCCGGTGAACAGACCGCATTGGAAAGCGGCCATCCGGCGACAATCATTCGATACAGCGGCATTTACGGGCCTTCACGGCGTCGTTTTCTTGAGGAGGTACAGGAGGGGCGCATGAATCCGGCGAAGCCAGCACCGTTCAGTAACCGGATTCACGAGGAGGATGCAGCGGAGGCGGCTGCCCACCTTGTGAAGCTGGCACTTTCGGGAGCGTCACTGGAGACCTGCTACCTTGCCAGCGATTGCGAGCCGGTAAGACTTGATGAGGTAGTAGATTGGGTGCGGCAGCATACGCCCTGCGCCGATCCGCAGCCTGATGCCCGGAAAGGTGGCCGGGCCGGGAGCAAACGCTGCAGCAACAAGCGACTGCTGGGCACCGGCTTCCAGTTCCGCTACCCGGATTTCCGTGCCGGCTACCGCGCCATGATTGACCAGGGATGAGCCTTCGGCATTAAAAAAGGCGGCCAAGGCCGCCTTTTCTCAATTCAGGTGTATTCAGGTCTTAGCTGAGCACCATCACCGCTTCCATTTCAATGGGCACTCCCTTGGGCAGCGCCGCGACACCTACCGCCGCTCGGGCCGGATACGGTTCCTGGAAATAGGTGGCCATGATCTCGTTGACCGTGGCGAAATTGGCCAGGTCTGTCATGTAGATGTTCAGTTTCACAATGTCCTTCAGCTCGCCACCGGCGGCCTCGCAAACGGCCTTGAGGTTATCGAATACCTGCCGGGTCTTGGCAGAGAAATCGCCGGCGACCACTTCCATGGTTTCCGGCACCAGCGGAATCTGGCCAGACAGGTACACGGTATCCCCTGCCTTTACCGCCTGGGAGTATGTGCCGATCGCCTGGGGCGCATTCTCGGTCTGAATTACGGATTTGTTGGTCATGACCCTTGGTTTCCTCTCTTCCAAAACGCCAATCCTCGCCCTTGCGTGGCGCGCCTGTCAACCGGGCTTTGGTCGGGGTCAGTGCCGCACACGGCTGATGTGGGTAATCGCACGAATGTTGCGGATCCGGCGCATCACCCGGGCCAGGTGCCGGCGACCATTAACGTGTACCACTAGACTGACAACGCCAAAGCGGGCGTTCTGCTCTTCCACGTTAATGCGCTCGATGTTGCCGTCCGCCATGGCAACCGCATTGGCCATCTCGGCAATCACACCGCGCTGGCGCTCCAGCTCTACCCGGAGCTCCACGGAAAATTCGTCGGTAATGTCCTTGGCCCATTTAAGATGCGTGAGGCGAGCCCGCCCCTCATCGTCCTCGGGCAACCGGGAGCAGGTATCGGAATGAATCACCATACCTTTGCCGGAATCCATCACCCCAACCACCGGGTCTCCCGGAATCGGCTTGCAACAGCTGGCAAACCGGACCAGAAGGCCTTCCGTGCCACGAATGGTCACCGGGCTATGATTGCCACCCTCGATATCCCTGGGAGCCTCAATGGCTTCGGCAACCTCTGAGCCGCTCGCGAGCTGACGAGCCACCAGATAGGCCATCCGGTTGCCGAGCCCGATGTCACTGATCAGATCATCAAAACTGTTCACCTGATTGTGGTTCACTACGGCTTGCTTCTGGGCGTCGCTGATTTCGGACAGTTTCGCACCAAACCCCTTCAGGGATTTCTTCAGCAGGGTGCGACCGAGCTCCAGCGATTCCGCACGCTTCTGGCTCTTGAGCACGTGCCGGATACTGCTCCGGGCCTTGCCGGTCACCACGAAACTGAGCCAGGCCGGGTTGGGGCGGGCGCCGGGCGCAGTGATGATTTCCACGGTCTGGCCACTCTGCAGAGGCTGGCTGAGGGAACCCAGGTTGCGGTTGATTCGACAGGCTACGGTGGCGTTGCCGATGTCCGTGTGGATGGCATAGGCAAAGTCCACCGGCGTCGCCCCGCTTGGCAACTCCATGATGCGGCCTTTCGGGGTGAAAACGTATATCTCGTCCGGGAACAGGTCTACCTTTACATGCTCGATAAACTCCATAGAGTCATCGGCCCGTTCCCGCATTTCCATCAGCCCCTTCACCCAGCGGTCGACCCGGTCCTGGTTGGCGCTGGTCACGCTGCTGGGTTCATTCTTGTACATCCAGTGCGCCGCAATCCCGTTATTGGCGATATGCTCCATCTCCTCGGTACGGATCTGGATCTCGATATTCACGTGCATCCCGAACAGAGTGGTGTGGATGGACTGGTAGCCATTGGCCTTGGGCATGGCTATGTAATCCTTGAAGCGGCCCGGAAGGGGTTTGTAGAGGCTGTGTACGGCACCAAGGATCCGGTAGCAGTCGTCTTCGGTATCGGTGATGATCCGGAACGCGTAAACGTCCATGATTTCATGGAAGGATTTCTGCTTGAACTTCATCTTGTTGTAGATGCTGTTCAAGTGCTTTTCCCGGCCCAGAATCCGCCCCGGCAGGCCGCGCTCTTCAAGCTTCTCCTGCAATTTGCCACGAATATCCTCGATGATTTCGCGGTGGCTGCCCCTGAGCTTGTCCACCGCTTTTGAAATGTATCTCGAACGCATCGGATACAGCGAGGTAAACCCCAGATCCTCGAGCTCGGTGCAGATCGAGTGCATACCCAGGCGGTTCGCGATGGGGGCGTAGATATCGAGGGTCTCGGTGGCAATGCGCTGGCGCTTCTCATAGGGCATGGGGCCCAGGGTGCGCATATTGTGAAGGCGGTCCGCCAGCTTCACCAGAATGACCCGAATATCTCTGGCCATGGCCAGAGTCATCTTCTGGAAGTTTTCAGCCTGGGCTTCCGCCCGGGACCGGAATTCGATCTGGGTAAGCTTGCTGACGCCATCCACCAGTTCCGCAACATCGTCGCCGAACTGCTCCGCCAGGGCATCCTTGGGAATGCCGGTGTCTTCGATCACATCGTGAAGCATCGCCGCCATCAGGCTCTGATGATCCAGACGGAGATCGGCGAGAATATGGGCGACAGCCAGGGGGTGAGTAATGTACCGGTCGCCGCTCTTACGCATCTGGCCCTCATGGGCCTGCTCGGCATAATAATAGGCGCGTCGCACCTGATTGATGCGAGTGGTATCCAGATAGGAACTTAGCTCTCGAGCCAGTCCTTCAACCGTAGCCTCTGCCGACACCGCGCCTCCACGACTTCATGAAATTCAGGGACAAAAAAACCCGAATGCACGCATCCGGGTCCTTCCAGAGTCCTTCCAGCAACGTTCTATAGCTACACTATAAAACCGCGGGGACAGATTTCAATGCTTCTCGCTTGCGGACAGATACTTATATACCTGGCTCCGCAGCTGGGTCACTCGTCGTCTTCTTCCTTGAGGAGATCACGAGTAATCTTGCCTTCGGCAATCTCGCGCAGAGCGATAACCGTGGGCTTATCATTTTCTTCAGCCACCATCGGCTCGGCACCCTTGGTAGCGAGCTGACGGGCACGCTTGGTTGCCAGCATTACCAGCTGGAAGCGGTTATCAACGTTTTCCAGACAATCTTCAACGGTAACTCGTGCCATAACTTCCCCGACTCATAAAATGACTGTTTCAGCAGACCGCACAGTTTACTGTGGCCGGTTCAATTTGTATACAGGAAAACCCCGTATCACGCCGGGCCGGACAATCCCGCCAGCAACGCTCGATGCCTTGGCTGCTGCACTTCCATGCGAAGGCGCTGGGCCCGGACAATCGCGAGCAGATCTCCGAGGGCCGCTTCGAAGTCGTCATTGACCACCAGAAAGTCGAACTCCACTGCGTGACGGCACTCTTCCTCAGCCTCGGCCAGGCGCCGCTCCACTATCTCCGGCGCATCGGTGCCACGCCCGACCAGTCGGTCGCGCAGCACTTCCGGAGAGGGTGGCACGATGAAAATACTGACACACTCGGGAATAAGCCGTCGCACCTGAGCGGCACCCTGCCAGTCGATCTCCAGGATCACATCCTGGCCTGTTGCCAGAGTTTCCCGAACCCATGCCTGGGAAGTGCCGTAGTAATTGCCGAAGACATCGGCGTGCTCCAGAAAGTCGCCCTCGCCAATCATCGCCTCGAACACGGTCCGGCTGACAAAGTGATAGTTCACCCCGTTCTGTTCGCCCTCCCGCATCGAGCGGGTCGTGTGCGAGACGGAAACACCGAGCTTCTCGTCATTGCGGAGCATTTCCGCCACAAGGCTGGTCTTGCCGGCACCGGATGGCGCGGAGATAACGTACAGAGTACCCTGCTCAACTGCCTGACTCATAACCCGAGAACTCCAAACCTGGACACGGCGGCCGCGTATTCCGGCCAGTAAAGCACGGAATTATACGGACTTTGGCAAAACACCGCACCCCACAAGGGCGTCAGCTGATACCATTTGCCTATCCACTGTTCAGCGACTGCAAGAACCCATGCGAACCACCATCGACATCACCGTGAAGCAGCCAGGCAAAGCCATCGACGCCCTGAGCGAGGCGGCCCCCGGGCTTTCGCGTCAGAAAATCAAGGACGCCATGACCAAAGGCGCCTGCTGGTGGACTCACAAAGGCAAACGCCTTCGGCTACGCCGTGCCACAAAGGAGCTGAAACCGGGTATCCGACTACAGCTTTACTACGACGAGAAGGTGCTTGAGAGGAAACCGGAAAAGCCGATTCTCCTGGAGAATGCGGGGCGCTACACCGTCTGGTTCAAACCTCATGGGCTACTGGCCCAGGGCTCCCAGTGGGGCGACCACTGCAGTTTGCTTCGCCTGGCCGAAATCCAGCTTGAGCAACCATGCCATCTGATCCACAGGCTCGACGCCGACGCTGCCGGGCTGATGCTGATCGCCCATGACTCGAAAGCGGCCGGCGCCCTTTCCCAGTGTTTTTCGGGGCGGACCATGACCAAACACTACAAGGCGCGAGTGGCCGGCCTCATCGACGCTCGGGAGCAGCTCGTTGATGCGCCCGTCGAGGGCAAGGCGGCCGTCAGCCGTGTCTCAACGCTCGAGCTGGACGAAACCGGGGAAACTTCACTGTTGGAAATCAGTATCGAAACCGGACGAAAACACCAGATTCGCCGGCATCTGGCGGGCCTCGGCCATCCGATCATCGGTGATCGCCTTTACGGGCGACCGGCCGGCGTACCCTTGCAGCTCCTCGCCTTTTACCTGGAATTCGACTGCCCCCTGAACAAGCGCAAGATGACGTTCGAACTGTCGGCGGAACTGAGCGACCTCACACTGAATTGACCACCGGCGTAGAGATCCGGCTTATTCCAGATTCTGCACCTGCTCTCGCATCTGTTCGATCAGAACCTTGAGATCCACTGCAGTACGGGTAACGCCGGCATCAATGCTCTTGCTGCTCAGGGTGTTGGCCTCTCGATTGAGCTCCTGCATGAGAAAATCCAGCCGCCGGCCAATGGCATCTTCGCTTTTCAGAGTATCGGACACCTCACCGATATGGGCATCCAGCCGGTCCAGCTCCTCGGCCACATCGCTTTTCTGAGCCAGCATCACCATCTCCTGGGCAACCCGCTCGGCATCCAGTTCCACTTTGGCTTTTTCGAACCGATCTCGCAGCGCTTTCTCCTGCGCCTCGAGCAATTCCGGCATACGCCTACGGACGTCGGCAACGAGATCACCCATGGTTTTCAGGCGATCTTCGAACAGTGGCCGCAGGCGCTCCCCCTCCCGCTCGCGCACCGATGCAAGTTCGGCCACGGTTTGCTCGAACAGTCCGACGGCAGCCTCTTTTGCAGGGCTATAATCCTGTTCCGGCACTGACAGCACGCCCGGCCACCTGAGTATGTCCAGGGCATTGATGTGGGCCGGATTATCCAGAATCCGGTTGATGTGGTTGGCCGCCTCATTCACCGCCTGGGCCATGTCTTCGCTGATCTCGAAACTTTGCGAGCCTTTCTCTGCCGACTGCAAGCGCATGGAGACATCCACCTTGCCCCGCTTCAACTGCTTTCTCAGTTCCTCCCGGAACCGGTTCTCCAGCTCACGGAACGCTTCCGGCAGGCGGAAGGAGGGTTCGAGATACCGGTGATTCACGGTCCGGATTTCACAGGTCAACGTTCCCCAGTCTCCCTGGACGTCCTTGCGGGCAAATGCAGTCATACTTCGGATCATGTCAGCTCCGCTTCGATAGTGTTGTATTGATGAAGTTTAACAGGCTCTTAACAGCAACGGCGAACCGGACAAAAGGCCAACCCCAACGTGATATACTGACCGGCCTTTTCGACAAACGTTCGCCCGGGACTCGCTCCCGGACATTCAAAACTGACTTCAGGAAAAACTATGCGTCCAAGCGGCAGAACGCCCGAACAACCCAGAGATGTTCGAATCACCCGCAACTACACCCGTCACGCCGAAGGCTCTGTGCTGGTGGAATTCGGGGACACAAAAGTCATCTGCACTGCCTCCGTCGAAAACAAGGTCCCTCCGTTTCTGAGGGGTGAAGGCAAGGGCTGGATCACCGCCGAATACGGCATGCTGCCCCGCTCTACCGGCAGCCGAATGGGCCGTGAAGCTGCCCGCGGCAAGCAGGGTGGCCGGACCGTCGAAATCCAGCGCCTGATTGGCCGCTCCCTGCGTGCAGCGGTGGATCTGACCGCTCTCGGTGAACACTCCATCACCATTGACTGCGATGTCATCCAGGCCGATGGCGGCACCCGCACCGCAGCCATCACCGGCGGCTGCGTGGCACTGGTTGATGCCCTGAACCACCTGGTTGCTGACAAGCGCCTCAAGAAATCTCCGCTCAAGCAGATGGTCGCCGCGCTTTCAGTCGGTGTTTACAAAGGCACCCCGGTGGTGGATCTGGACTACCCGGAAGACTCCGAGGCCGAAACCGACATGAACGTCATCATGACGGACCGGGGCGGTTTCATTGAGATTCAGGGGACTGCGGAAGGTGCACCGTTCGACCAGTCAGAACTGGACAGCATGCTGACTCTGGCCAAACAGGGTATTGAGCAGTTGTTTGAGATTCAGAAGGCGGCGCTGGCAGATTAAGTTTGTTGCCCGCGTGTCCGGAGGGGGAAACCTTTCCGGGACACGCTACAAGCACATCCATGTGCGCTCGTCTCCGGCCTTCCCTGGCCGGAGACGGTCCCGGAAAGGTTTCCCCCTCCGAACCCGCTACTGTTCGAAAAACCTCACAAGCCTGGGGTGCCTGCGTGGCAACGCTTTCCCAGACTGTTGAGGGCCATGGATGGCCCGATTCAAGCGCACAGGGAAGTGCTTGTAGCGTGTCTGGGGAAGCGTTGCCGCGCAGGCGCCTTCCTCAGAGCTTAGAAGCCGATTTCGATGTCGTAATCCATGATCACCGGGGCGTGATCAGAGAAGCGGGTTGAGTCGTCAATCCAGCCATCTTCGATGGTCTTGCGGATTCCTGGTGTCAGCAGCTGGTAATCCACCCGGATGCCGGCATTCTTGCGGGAACCCTCGGCCTGCTCGGGCCACCAGGTGAACTGATTGCTCTGCTTGTTGATCTCCCGGAAGCCGTCAACGCAGCCCATCTCATCGAACAGACGATCCAACCAGGCACGCTCGTGGGGCAGGAAACCGGAGAAATCCAGTTTGTGGTACAGCGGGCTGGCGTCGGTTACGTGATGGGCAGTCTGCAGGTTGGCGCAGAAGATGAACTGACGGCGCTTACGAAGGGTCTTTTGCATGTGCAGACCGAAGGACTCCATGAATTCGTCCTTGTGGTCGAGAACCGTCAGGTCGTCCTCGCCAATCAGCTCGTCCTCACGACCCAGCGCACAGGGCGCCAGGACGCAGGCAACCGAGACCTTGTCAAAATCGGCCTGAATGAACCGGCCTTCCCGATCGGCCTGTTCGTTGGCAAATCCATACATGATGGCCTTCGGGAAATGACGGGTGTATATGCCGACACCGCCATCTTCATTCTTTTCGCCATCAATAAAGTAGGCCTCGTAACCTTCCGGAATCAGGTTATAGTCCTCAATCTCGTAGGCCCGCATGCGATGGTCCTGAACGCAGACCACGTCAGCGTCCTGCTCCGCCAGCCAGTCGAAAAAACCTTTTTCAACAGCCTGGGCGAGGCCATTGACGCTGATTGATACTACCCGCATACGTGTTCCCTGATTCGGTTTGTGTGTATGATACCGTTTTTACGAGCTAATTAAAGATCAACACCCGCCAGAAGCCTTGTCATGCACGACTATCAGCAAAAATTTATCGAATTTGCCATCCGCCGGAATGTACTACGCTTTGGTGAGTTCACGCTCAAGTCGGGCCGAACCAGCCCCTACTTCTTCAATGCTGGACTTTTCAATACCGGGGACGACCTGCTTCAGTTAAGCAAGGCCTATGCCGCCGCGATCGCGCGCAGCGGCCTGGATTATGACATTATTTTCGGCCCTGCCTATAAGGGCATTCCGTTGGCCACCGTCACAGCAATGGCGCTGGCTACAGACGGTAACAGCAAACCCTTTGCGTTTAATCGTAAGGAAAAGAAAGATCATGGTGAGGGCGGCAACATTGTTGGCGCACCGTTGCAGGGCAAAGTACTGATTGTCGATGATGTGATCACCGCCGGTACCGCGATCCGGGAATCCATCGATATCATCCGGGCCGCCGGGGCTGAACCTGCAGGCGTGCTGATTGCTCTGGATCGCCAGGAAAAAGGCAACGGCGAACTGTCTGCCATCCAGGAAGTGGAAAAGGAATTCGGCATTCCGGTGGTGAGCATTATTCGTCTCGAGCAGGTTTTGGACTATCTTAAAGCCAACCCGGAGTTTGCCGGGCATGCCGAAAAGGTAGCCAGTTATCGGGATCGTTACGGAGTCTGATTGATGGCCAATCGTCTGACCGCACTGTCTGTTAAAACAACGGCGCTGGCGCTTGCCCTGGGGTTTTCTGCCCAGGCGGCTGCCAATATGTACCGTTACACGGATGAGAACGGCCAGATCGTAATCAGCAGCACCATCCCCCAGGAAGCCACCAAGCGGGGCTATGACATCCTGAGCAACAATGGCCGCGTGATCGAAACCATTCCACCGGCACCAACCGAAGAAGAAATTGCTTCCCGGGAAGCGGAAAAACAGCGCCAGAAGGAACTCGCAGAACAGCGCGAGCAAGACCGCGCGCTGCTGAAACGCTTCAGCCATCCGGATCAGGCCGCGAAAGCCATGCACCGGAAAATCCGCGAGCTAGAGGGTCTTATCCAGCTCAAGCGCGGCAATATATCGGTGATATCGAGCCAGCTGGATAACGAACAGAGTCGGGCCGCCAACATGGAGCGGGCCGGTCGCGAGATTCCCGAGGGCACGCTGGAGAAGATCCGGCGGCTGGAGGCCCAGATTCGCGACATTGAGCGGGAAATTGCCTCACAGACCCAGGAAATCGACGAACTACGAAAGGCTTTTGAGGACGACATCGAACGCCTGGAAGAAGTTACCGGCGAGGCACGAACTCTGCCACTGGATCACACCAAGACCGACAACTGATTCTGCACTGAAATTTCCGAGACCAAAAAAAAAGCCACCGGTGTTAGCCGGTGGCTTTTTCATTTCACTCACCTACCGATGAGGTGCTATCCACAATTCAGGCGGATGCAGTGCTCTTCTTGGCAGTGGAAGTGGTCTTGCGCGCAGTGGTCTTGCGTGCAGCCGTCTTCTTCGGCTCAACCGTTTTTTTCGCATCCTTCGCAGCGTCAGACACATCTTCCGCGGCTTCTGCAACTGCATCAGCGCCTTCGGCTGCTTCTTTTTCCAGCTTGGCGACCAGGTCACCAGCAAAGCTGCCAAAACGGCTGTTCAGGTTGCGCAGCTGATCGAACAGGCTATCGCTGTAGCCGTTGTAACGCTTGCGCAGGGTCTTCACGCTGTACTCGCGCGCTTCAGACTCGAGCTTCTCGGCGTAATCGAACGGCTTGGAAGCCAGCTTCTTCTGCTGCTCTTCAGCGGCGTTGATACCCTTGTCCACGATTTCCTGGAGCTGTTCCTGATAAGACTTGAGTTTACCCATGATAAATCCCCTTGGTTTCCTGAAAGTTCCAAGGCCCTGTCGAAACCAGTGCAACGAAGGCCTTACTTCAATCTCACCACCCAAGTTACGCCTTAAAATTAGAATGTTCATACTAAAAGCAGGAAGTGAACGAATAAGGGCTTTTACGGATTATTCACTTGATCCTGAAAACCCGGCTGGCATAATGCCGTGCTTTCACAGAAGCCCGTCTCCCCGTTTTATTCAGGCTCCATACGCTTAATCACCAAAGGCCTCGATCAGGCCCGTATGCGAGTAACCATGACCACCAGCAAAACCCGACAACCGCATTTCTTCATATTTCTTTTACCAGTGATTGCCGCCTCTTTCCTCCTTGCTGCCTGCCAGGAAGATTCCCGCGCCGTCAGCACCAGCTCTGACAGGGCCAGTGAAATCGCAAATTCGCGGCTGAACAAGGCGACCGACGGGCTCATGACCACACTTGGGCAGACTCGGGAAACCGGATATACAGCCACTGAGCCGAAGGAGTTGACATGGACAGCTCCACTGACCCGTGAGGACGGCTCGTCACTGGCACTTGGAGAGATTGCGGAATTCAGGGTCTACTATCGGTTCAGACACCAGGACAACTTCAAGGTTATCCACATTGAGAGTCCTGCAACCACAAGACTCTCTCTGGCGGAGATGGCGCCAGGCGCTTACGAGTTCGCCATCACCACCGTGGATATTCAGGGGTTGGAGAGCCGGCGCTCAACTCCGGTCAACGTCGATCTGATCTGACTGAGGTTTACCAGCGGAAAATCACCCAGCTAGGCACCAACATGTCGGACTCGGTTTCCCGGATCCAACCGCCGCCATCCGCCGGCACCAGGTAATACTCCGGTCCGACTTCCGGTACAACCTTGATTTCCATCAGCTGTCCGTTGACCCGGTATTCATAGAACACTTCCTGCTCACCCGGGCGAATAACAATCTCGGGGCCCTGGCTTGCAGGCTGGTAATCCGAGATCACCACTGGCTCGTCGGGAGTTGTCACCGGCGTCTCATCCAGAGCGCCTTCTTCCTGGGCCAGAGCAGCCAAAGGCAGACAGGCGAGCAACAAAGCCGGGCAGGCGATTCGTTTCATTTTCGTGATACCCTTTCGTCCATCGATTTCAGTACAGAGTTGCATAAGCCAACCCACGCTTCAATCAGATTCCGGACCTGTTTTGACATGACCAGCAAAAACACACCACCTGTGGTTCTTGTGGACGGATCGTCCTATCTTTTCCGTGCTTATCATGCACTTCCACCGCTCACCACAAGCAAGGATCATCCGACAGGAGCCATTAAAGGCGTGATCAGCATGCTCCGCCGCCTGGAGCAGGATTTTCCCGGGTCCAAGATGGTGGTGGTGTTCGACGCCAAGGGCAAAACCTTCCGGCACGATCTCTATGAAGAGTACAAGGCCAACCGACCTCCCATGCCGGAGGATCTCGCCTGCCAGATCGAGCCTATTCACGAGATCGTAAAGGCCATGGGGCTGCCGCTGCTAACGGTGACAGGCGTTGAGGCCGACGACGTGATCGGCACCCTTGCCAACGAAGCAACCAGCAAAGGCATCGATGTGGTGGTCTCCACCGGCGACAAGGACAT
>NZ_DDOI01000158.1:30766-31102 GCF_002341575.1 Marinobacter sp. UBA2498
TCTCCACCGGCGACAAGGACATGGCGCAGCTGGTCAGCGATCACGTTACGCTGATTAACACCATGACCGAGACCCGGATGGACCGGGACGGCGTGGTGGAGAAATTCGGCGTTACTCCGGAGCAGATTGTCGATTACCTGGCCCTGGTGGGCGATAAGGTGGACAACATCCCCGGCGTCAACAAGTGCGGACCGAAGACCGCGGTCAAATGGCTTCAGAGCTACGACAACCTGGACAACGTCATCGAACACGCCGACGATATCAAAGGCAAGATCGGTGAATACCTGCGGGACGCAACGGAGACCCTGCCCCTGAGCCGTGAACTGGCGACCATCC
>NZ_DDOI01000158.1:31259-31568 GCF_002341575.1 Marinobacter sp. UBA2498
CACCGACGTGGAACTGGATTTTGGCCTGGAAGACCTGAAGCTTCGGGAACAGGATGACGGGCAGCTGCTTGAGCTGTTCAAGGAATACGAGTTCCGCACCTGGATTGCCGAACTGGAAGAGGGCGAAACCCCACCCTCCAGCACCGCCCGGTCCAGCGATGCAAAACCCGGCCCGGAGACCGGCAGGAAAGACTACAGCGTCATCACCGACCAGCAAGAACTGGATCAATGGCTGGAACGCTTGAAATCGGCCGAGCTGTTTGCCTTCGATACTGAAACCACCAGCCTCCGGTACATGAATGCCGAGAT
>NZ_DDOI01000158.1:31637-37876 GCF_002341575.1 Marinobacter sp. UBA2498
GAATGCCGAGATCGTCGGTGTGTCTTTCGCCATCGAACCCGGCGAGGCCGCCTATGTCCCCCTGGGGCACGACTATATGGGCGCTCCCGAGCAGCTGGATCGTGACGAGGTCCTTAATCAGCTCAAGCCGCTGCTTGAGGATCCCGGCCTGGCCAAGGTCGGCCAGAACCTGAAGTACGACAAGAACGTACTGGCTAACCATGGCATTACCCTGGAGGGCATTGCCGAAGACACCATGCTGGAATCCTACGTGCTGAATTCTGTCGCTACCCGGCACGACATGGACAGCCTTGCCATGTATTACCTGGGCGAGAAGACCATCAGCTTCGAATCCATTGCCGGCAAAGGCGCGAAACAGCTCACCTTCAACCAGATCGAATTGGAAAAGGCCGCACCCTATGCCGCCGAAGACGCAGACATCACCCTGCGCCTGCACCAGACCCTGAGACCAAAACTGAAGGAAACCGGGAAACTGGCCTCGGTCTACGAAGACATCGATTTGCCTCTGGTGCCGGTACTGTCGCGCATGGAGCAGCGCGGTACCCTGATCAGCGCCAGCACCCTGCGAAAGCACAGCCAGGAACTGGCAGAGCGCATGGCGGAACTGGAAAAAGAAGCCCACGACGTCGCCGGCGAGACCTTTAACCTGGGTTCCACCAAGCAGCTGCAGGCGATCTTCTACGACAAGATGGGCCTGCCGGTGGTGAAGAAAACCCCCAAGGGCGCGCCATCAACGGCGGAACCGGTACTGCAGGAACTCGCCCATGAATACGAGCTGCCGCGCCTGATCCTTGAACACCGCAGCCTGAGCAAGCTGAAGTCTACATACACCGACACCCTGCCGGAGCTGATTCACCATCGCACCGGCCGTGTGCACACTTCCTACCATCAAGCCGTCACCGCCACCGGTCGACTGTCGTCCTCCGAGCCCAACCTCCAGAATATCCCCATTCGCAGCGAGCAGGGCCGCCGTATACGGCAGGCGTTTATCGCACCCGAGGGTTACAAGCTGGTGGCTGCCGACTACTCCCAGATCGAGCTGCGGATCATGGCTCACCTCTCGGGGGACAAGGGACTGCTGAAAGCGTTTGAGAAGGGCGAAGACATCCACAAGGCCACCGCCTCGGAAGTCTTCGGTGTCAGCCTTGAGGAGGTGTCTTCAGACCAGCGCCGCAGCGCCAAGGCCATCAACTTCGGCCTGATCTACGGCATGTCCGCCTTTGGCCTGTCCCGGCAACTGGACGTTGAGCGCAGACTCGCCCAGCAATACATCGACCGTTATTTCGAACGCTACCCCGGCGTTCTGCAGTACATGGACAACATCCGCAAACAGGCCCACGACGATGGTTTCGTCGAAACCCTGTTCGGCCGCCGCCTGTACCTGCCGGAAATCAACGCCCGCAACAAACAGCTGCAGCAGGCGGCCGAGCGCACCGCGATCAACGCTCCCATGCAGGGCACAGCCGCCGACATCATCAAACGAGCGATGGTGGATGTGGAGAATTGGCTGCTCAAGGAACACGCCGATGAGGCCCGCATGACCATGCAGGTTCACGATGAACTGATCCTGGAAGTGAAGGAATCGGCCCTTGACAAGATCCGGTCAGGCCTGGAGCAGCGCATGTCCGCAGCAGCTGAACTGGATGTGCCACTCCTGGTGGAAGCCGGAGCTGGTGACAACTGGGACGAGGCGCACTGATTCGACCCAGAAAAGGGCATGGATGCCCGAAAATGCACCGAAATTGACCGCAATATCCACCGCCTGGTCTGCTCTCAAGTCCCGCGGCTCCAAGGCAGGCCGCGGGCACTACCTCCCGGCGAAATACCACCGTCACGGCACGATATTCGCTACATAATCAGAGTCGGCGCCCTGACCCAACACGCACTTCGGGCAGCGCCATGCTGTGACATCCATCTCCGAGGCTCATACCATGACTTCTCTGGCATCTGAACGTAGCTGGCTGCTGGATCCCAGCGTGCTGAAACTGGTTCACCAGTGCCGCCGCCTGATTCACACGGAATTCGGCGTCAAACTGCACCTCACGGAAGAGCATCTGGACCAACAACTGGCCGAATACGCCCGAAAAACCCGCTCCACCCAACTGATCCGCACCTGGGAAACGCTGAAAGAACAGGTTCCACAGCTGAATATCGAACCGGAGGAAGAAGACGACGGTTTGAAGCGCAACTATCGGGGACAGGTGATTGCGGATGCCCCGACGGCATCAGTGCAGGACCACGAGGAGGGAGAAATCGACCAGCCACGGAAGAAAAAGGTCATCTACCGTGGCCAGGTGGTTGGCTGACCAGCCAGGTTTGCAGGGGCTTAGAAGGACTTGCTTACCTCGATTGCAGCACTCCAGGCGCTTAGGTCATATTCTGCGCTGTAGTAACTCGGGTCTTCCGCACCATTTGATAAACGTGCGACCTGATCCGGGTTCTCGTGCTGGTAATTGCGTTCGATGAAACTCGGATCGTCAGTGAACAAGAGAGTACCTACTGCGGCATCGACTGCCCAGCCACTCTGTGCGTCTTTCCACTGCGCACCTAAAGTCAGCCAATGGCGATCACTGGAAGGAATCCGAGCAGTAAGATATTGATCTACAGGCGATTCATCCCACGCATAGCCGGCTTTCAGAGCCCACTGAGGGGTTGCTTGCCAAACGCTGCCCAAATTGAACTGCCAAGTGTTCTTCCACTTTTCTGTAACGTGCGTTATAGGATCTCCCGAAATTGAAGAAATCTGGCCGTTACCACCTTCACGACTGTAGATATCCAGCTCCTCAAAACGACTCCAACGAGCATAAGTCGCGCCTGCCAATATCGTGACATCGTCCAATAACTGATGACGTATGTCAAAAGTCGCACTTTCGGGAATTGCCAGAGGCACCTCTACCTTCTCACTTAACGTGGTGCTCATACCTGGCTGACCGGGCACAGGAAAGTTGCGGATCTCCGCATCACCCTTCAAATTTAACTCCGTGCCAGTCTGCGCCGTGAGGCCCAACTGGGTTCGATCCGTGAGTTCATAAAGAAACCCAACACGGAAAGTCACAGCGATATCGTCGCCTTCTATGTCGGCATATGGATCCTGAGCAGCGCTGACCGCCTGGCGAGCAATCTGGTCTGCCTGCTGCGGTGAAGCGCCGCCTAGTTGAGCCTGCTCTGATGCAGTCTGGTATATCCGGCCAGCCAGGTCCTGATAGCGGGTCAGACGGCCCTCCGCATAGATCACATTCAGACCGACACCCATGGACAATCCCTGACCATTGCTGACCGATACTGAGGGCGTAAAGGCGATGGCAGTGAGTTCAGTTTCGTCAGCGAAATAACGACCAACAAAATCATCTTCGTAGTCTGCTGCCAGACCATAAGGCGCGTGCACACCAAAACCGACGTCGATGGACTCACTTACCTCATGCGTCAGATAAAGATTGGGTAGGATTGCTGGATCTGCGATATCGCCGCCCCGGGTACCGTCGGCCATAATAGGTGCAGGTCCAGGGAGGTTTCTCCGGGCTTCAGCACCCTCTTTTGCCTCAGCATCAATACCAGAACCGCCGCACCAAAGGAAATATTGGTGCCAGACAGCTGGCTCATCCCGGCAGGGTTGAACAGAACCGTGGTCGCGTTCTCGGGGTTGGCAGCGGCGCCGGCGTTGGCGGTGCCCATGGCGCTGGCGCTCTGCTCATTCAGGGAAAAGCCGCCTGCCAGCGCGCTGGCTGGTGCGGCGAGCGCCGCGAGGGTGGTAAAACGTACAGCTCGTGTAAGCATTGAAGATCGGTGTTGCATGGTATCTCCTTGTTGAATCGCTCGGAGTATACGCACCACCCCTTACTGGCCTCAAATGCCATTCCTAACGGTTTGGGGCGCTAACTTTCTACGACCAAAGTCTAATTATGATCCAGCCGTCAGTCATCCTGGATTGAAAGCTTATCAACCGAGGAAGACAGTTTATCGGCCCCCTGGGCATCCGCCCCCAGCTTGATCATCAGACGCAGGTCGTTGGCAGAATCGGCATGAGCCAGGGCGTCCTCGTAGGTAATCGACCCTTCTGCATAGAGCTGATAAAGCGCCTGATCAAAGGTCTGCATGCCGGATTCGTTGGATTTGGACATCAGCTCTTTCAGCCGGTGTACCTCGCCCTTCCGGATCAGGTCCGACACCAGCGGGGTATTGATCAGCACCTCGATAACCGCCTTCCGGCCCTTGCCGTCCGGCGTTGGCACCAGCTGCTGGGCCACGATGGCCTTGAGGTTCAGGGAGAGGTCCATCCAGATCTGGTTATGCTGTTCCGGAGGGAAGAACTGGATAATCCGGTCCAGCGCCTGGTTCGCGTTGTTGGCGTGCAGGGTGGCCAGACACAGGTGACCGGTCTCGGCGAATTGCACGGAATATTCCATGGTCTGCCGGGTACGAACCTCACCGATCAGAATAACGTCTGGTGCCTGGCGCAGGGTGTTCTTCAGGGCCACTTCAAAGCTCTCGGTGTCGATACCCACCTCGCGCTGGGTGACGATACAACCCTGATGCTGGTGCACGAATTCGATCGGGTCTTCGATGGAAATGATGTGGCCACGGCTGTTGCGGTTACGATGCCCGAGCATGGCCGCAAGGGACGTAGACTTGCCGGTACCGGTAGCGCCCACGAACATGATCAGGCCACGCTTGGTCATGGCCAGTTCCTTGATCACTTCCGGCAGCGACAGATCGTCGATTTGCGGGATCTTTACCTCGATCCGGCGCAGCACCATGCCACACAGGTTACGCTGGAAGAATGCGGATACCCGGAACCGGCCAATGCCCCGGGCACTGATTGCAAAGTTACACTCGTGGGTTTCCTCAAACTCGGCGCGCTGCTTGTCATTCATGGAGCCGTAGACAAACTCCCTCGTCTGCTCCGGCGTCAACGCGTTCTTGGTCACCGGGAGTACTTTCCCGTTCACCTTCATGCTCGGTGGCACACCCGCTGTAATAAACAGGTCTGAACCGCCCTTTTCCACCATCAGCCGTAACAGTTTTTCGAATTCCATTTTTTGTACCCAGCCTTCATCGTTTGGTGCCTGGGCGGGGCGGGTACAGCTTCCCGGGACACGCTGTGAATACGTCCATGTACGCTTGACTGCAGCATCCATGCTGCAGACAGTCCCGGGAAGCTGTACCCGCCCCACCCGTCAAACCATATTCGGGGAGTCTGACTGATTCCCCTTTGCTCCCGGCACCGATAATTCAGTTTCAGGAGCAAACCAGATTAAAAGTTGTCAGGCATCTTGGCCTTGGCCCGCGCTGCTTCTCGGGAAATAAGCCCTTTCTGCAGCAGCCGCTCGAGGCACTGATCCAGCGTTTGCATGCCCAGGGAACCACCGGTCTGGATTGATGAGTACATCTGGGCAATCTTGTCTTCCCGAATCAGGTTCCGGATGGCCGAGGTGCCGATCATGATCTCGTGGGCCGCAATCCGGCCGCCGCCCATTTTTTTCATCAGGGTCTGGGAAATAACCGCCTGCAGGGATTCCGACAGCATCGACCGCACCATGGACTTTTCTTCCGCCGGGAATACATCGACTACACGGTCAATGGTCTTGGCAGCGGAGGTGGTGTGCAGGGTGCCGAACACAAGGTGGCCCGTCTCGGCTGCCGTCAGCGCCAGACGGATGGTTTCCAGATCCCGGAGCTCACCGACCAGAATGATGTCGGGGTCTTCCCGCAGGGCTGAGCGCAATGCTTCGTTGAAACCCAGGGTATCCCGATGGACTTCCCGCTGGTTAACCAGGCATTTCTTGGAGTCGTGTACGAATTCGATGGGGTCTTCAATGGTAAGCACGTGTTCGTAGCGGGTGTCGTTGATGTAATCGATCATCGCTGCCAGCGTGGTGGACTTACCGGAACCGGTCGGCCCGGTCACCAGCACCAGCCCCCGGGGCACCGAAGACACGTCCTTGAACACCTGGCCCATGCCCAGGTCTTCCATGGTCAGAACCTTGGAGGGGATGGTCCGGAATACAGCGCCGGCACCACGGTTCTGGTTAAAGGCGTTGACACGGAAACGGGCAACACCCGGAACTTCGAAGGAGAAGTCGGTTTCCAGGAATTCCTCGTAGTCCTTACGCTGCTTGTCGTTCATGATGTCGTAGATCAGCCCGTGGACTTCTTTGTGTTCCATGGGCGGCAGGTTGATGCGGCGTACATCACCATCAACACGAATCATCGGGGGCAGACCGGCAGAGAGGTGCAAGTCA
>NZ_DDOI01000045.1:0-5431 GCF_002341575.1 Marinobacter sp. UBA2498
GCATTGAGAGCCAGCAGGTTGGTCTGCTCTGCGATGGCGCCGATCACCGACAGCACCGATCCGATTTCCTTGCTCTGGTGGTCCAGCTGATTGACCGCTTCCACCGCCTGTTCAACATTACGGACTACCTGATCCAACCGGTTCCGAACTTCCCGGGAAATCCCCGCGGTGGCCTCACTCTCGGAACTGACGTTGCTGACCGAGCCTGCGATATCCTGAATGTTTTCAGCCACCTCGGAAATACTACGAGACATGGCATCCATGGTGCCGGACACCTCCGCCACTTCCTGTTCCTGACGGTTCACGGCCGCCACCGCACTGCGGCTGATGTCACCCTGAGCCTGGGCCTGGCCGGCGGCCGATTCGGCAGACTCTTTCACGTCGGAGACCAGCTCCTGGATACGGGCAATGAACCGGTTCACGCCCTCGGCCATCTCAGTAAGCTCATCCTTGCCTTTCATGGACACCCGGCGGGTAAGATCGGCCTCGCCATCGGCGATACCCCAGATCGCCGAGCTCAAACGGAAAACTCTGGGCAGCAAGCCTCCACCGAGCACCAGGGCGACCAGCAGGATCAGAACCACCACGGAACCGATTGCCAACATGCTCAAATTGGCGGAGAGGCTCGAGGCTTCGGTATTCAACGCCTCCACAGTGTTCTGGATTCTGGAGCGAGTGTCAGCGTCCATACTCGCCAACTGCTGCTGAAGGCGCTGGTTAACCTGCTCGGTTTCTGATTCGAGGGTGTCATGCAGCGCGTCGATGCTGCCGGTGATGGTAGTGCTGAATTCCTGCTCCAGAGCCGCCAGGTCCTGATTGATGCCTTCGAGCGACAGTCCCAGCTTCAGCTGACCAATGGCGGAACCCTGGGGAGCGATATCGGCAGTAATGATGACCACGTTGGGGTCGCGACTTGCCGCATCCAGGACCCGATTTGCCGCACCACGACCTTCCCCCTGCTCCATTAAGGTGCGCACCCGGTCATCGGTGCGGTCCACATAACGGGTCAGGCGTTCACCGTACTGGTCGTAATACACGGCAAACAGAACCGATTCACGGGCGTCGGCCAGTTCGACAAGATCGGTGAGGCGCGGGACATCCCGATCCCAGATCAGCGGGGCCGCAACAGCGGCGAGGACGTCAGCCAGACCCTGGGCTTCCGCCATTACAGCGGTGCGAACGTTGCCGGCAACGCGTTCCTGCTGCGCCGTCTGCTGGCGGGTGAGTTCGGCGGAGAGTTCCTCGGTGGTCTTCTGCCGCATGGTCTCCAAGCGGGATCGGACATCCTCACGGGTATCACCGAAGGAGGCACTGACCTGCTGGCTGCTGGCCTCAAGGGCGGACCCTGCGGTGTCTACCAGGCGCTCTACCTGGCTGGAAATCAGCCACTGGCTGACCAGGACCTGAACCAGACCGGCGACGACCAGAACAACAAAAACCGGTCGGAGAAGGCGGCTTGAGATCAGCCGCCTGATAAAACTGAGTGACATACGGACTCCGCTAGCATGTGTGCTTCATGCATCCTGCACAGTCGGCAACAGCGTCCCTGCCTGGCGTGTCCGTATGTATAGCAAAACCCGGGCCGGAGTGGGCCGCATTTATGTACGGGTTTTGTAGTTAATCGTCATCGCTTTCTTCCAGATCGATTTCGTCGGCGATGAAGTTGTTCCCGTTCCTCGAATATTCAACTTCGAGAATCAAAAGCTCGCCATCATCAAAACGATCAATAATTTCACTTTGAGTATTACTGTCGTAAACCGCTGGTCCGGCATCGATCGATACACCGAGAACCGTGATGGTGCTCGGAGTGATGCTCGTAAGCTTTCCTTCAAGCTCGTAAAGATCTCGATCATCGAAATCTGCAATTTCGTCATCAACCTCCACCTTCAAAGCTTCGATAAATACATCTGCACCCTGCTCTTTCTCAATGCCCTCGACCTCCACTGTGGTCGAACCAATGGGGAGGGTCTGGAATGAGATACCAGAGCCGTCTTCGACAGTGAAGGCAGTCGTCGACGAAATCCGAACTTCAACACCGCCGACTAGGAAAGAGTTGTCAGCAGAGGAAGAAACTACTCCCTTCACTTTCGCATTGCCGTCCCGGAGTTCAATTTCCTCCGCTTCAACAACCGTATCCGAGACGAACTGCCCTTCCACCTGTATCAGGAGCCCTTCGGTAAGCTCGTCGAGAGTAATGCTGTCATCCAGTTCGGTTGCATCTGTCACCCGAACGGTCAGACCTCCCATCGTAAACTCTCCCGGGCGTGAGCTGATACCGGAAGCGGTATAGGGCGCATCAATTATCGCGGTGAACTCGATATCGTCAGCACTGCTGCGACTGAAGCGTCGGGCGTCGTCCCGGTCAATGGTAGCGGCAGTCAACACGCTTCCTGACAGGGTTCCCTCTACCTCCAGGACAGCGCCGTTGATCAGGTTCGCCTCGGTCAGGTCTGATCCGAAACTGACGCTGTTCTCATCATATTCAACGGTGATCGTGCCAATCGTGAATTGATTCTGGGATATATCCACCGCTGACAATGTGCCTTCCAACTCGATACTAGTCAGATCCGGATTGATGACCGCGATGTAGCCGGCCCGATAGGAGCCATCGGCCTGACGCCAGGCGCTGACACGGACATGATCTGTGATAGAGGGTTCGCCAAGCAGTGTGGCGTAAGTTGTGCCGCGAACCACCGTCTGGCGATCAACCCGCACGGATTGCCCCATCACTGAAAGGGTCACGAATTCACCGGCACCACTTGGATCGGCGGTCACTAGGTCTACCGGACCCCGCAATGTATCGTCGTAACTGAGCTTCTCGGCCGTGCCTTCGCCATCATCAAACCACTCGCCTTCAACCCTGAGAATCATTCCTTCACTCAGAAGGCCTTCAGCAGTGATGCCGTCATTGCTTTCCACTTCCCGATTCGGAATGTCATCGGTGCTGAATTCAACGCCATTAACAAAAACACTTCCGAATCCGGAAACCGGACCAACGCTGGACCCGGTGCCCCGGATACCACCATCGGCAACATCAAGGCCTCCGCCAGCGCCACCGCAGGCGGAGATCGCCCCGAAGACCACTGTGCCGGCTGCCAGCCCAATAACACGATTGCAGAAGTGCCGTTTCATAACCTTTATCTCCGTAACCGGCGTTCCTGGCCGGCATCTGTCATATCGCTTGTTTAAAGCGCCTGCGGAAACTTTTTTATTCCCCACCCCGGCCGCCTTTTCCGGCGGGCTCTTCAAAGAAGAAGATGCTCACGCCGGTTCGGACGGGCTCACCGGATACACTTTCAGGCTCTTGACCGGATATATCCCGATCATGGGGACCAAGCCACTTGTCCAGTTCTTCCAGAAGAGACTGGGAACGTTCGGCTGCATGCCTGCGCCAGCGCTCCATCACTTCCGGAGGGATATTGTTGTAGGTCAGGGTTCTCTGGAACAGAGGTGGCTGCCCGGACTCGTCACTGACCAGATTGTGATCAATGGTTGCGATGAGATCCGATACGTCTTCACCGAAAATCTGCAGCATTTCCTCGCTGTCTCCTGCCGGGACAAAGGCCCTTTGCTGCAGGACCAGGCGGCCAGATTCCCCCTCCACGGAAACCACCCCCACCCGAAGCAGTTCATCCAGCACGGAACGGGGCGGCATGTCGCCGCTGTAGCGTTTGACCAGCTCGCTGAAGCTTGCAGGCCCGTCGAAAGCCAGCATTGCAGGCTCTCCGTCCTTGGCCTGAAACACCGCATCGTGGACCCAGCCCGATACCACCCGGGACGCCCGGTTGGTATGAAGCACATCACGGCTTCCAGTATCTTCCCCTGCCAGGATCTCCCGCTGGCGTTTGACTTCCTTTCGGGTCAGCCCGGTCATGACCGCAGCCCGTGAGTCCGTGGGCTTTCTCCGGTCGTCGGTGAAGTCCTCCAGGGCGGCTTCCACGTAGGCACGTTTAACCAGCTCGGAGAACTCACCGAAAGGAATACCATTGCGCAACAGCAACCTCGCCAGAGGGCGCAGAATGCGAAACAGCGCTTGATGCAGGGGGTTGGGCTTTTTCATGTTTGGGATTGTATTCCCATAGCGACTTCGAAAGCCAGAATGCGGGCCGACAACACCCCGGCCCGCTCCGGCGGTTTACTGATCAATCATCGCTGTCACTGTCGTCATTGCTGTCGTCGACCTCGACGTTCTCGGTCAGCTCATACAGGCCACCACTGGTCTGGCGGTACCCGATTTCCACTTCATCACCAACCTGTACGCCGGACAGGCTGTAGCCATTGCGAAGCACCTCAAGATTCATGATGGTGATGGAATCGGCTCCGATGGCACTCACCCGTGCCTCGAGCTCAAAGTCATCATCGTCGTCGTCATCCTCGCGTTCAATGCTGATGGCCTCGAGGAATCCGCCGTCACTGCTCTGCTGGCGACCTTCAATTTCGAGATAGTCTCCCACCTGCAGGCTCTGGATATCCTGAACGCGACTGCGACGGTCATCTTCGTCATCGTCGTCGTCATCAATCAGGGTATTGCCGGTCAGCTGGACCCGAACGCCACAGACGACCATGGTTTCATTGGTCAGATCAAGAGACTCGATGCGACCATCCAGCTCGGCATCGGAATCCCGGCCTTCGATTTCTTCAGCCACCAGGACGCCATTGCGGAAATCCCCTTCCACTTTCACAAACAGGCCATCGGCAAGGCTGCTTTCGCGGAGATCGTCGAACTCGGTGCCACCATCAATCTGGACGCGCACCCCATTCACCGAGAACTGTCCGCTAGCAGCGTCATAGTCATAAATGCTTCCGGAGATTTCGACATCGTCATCATCGTCGAAGAGGTCGTCCTCATCATCGATCTCCTCGGCCATGATGGTGTTGCCGTCCAGGTAGCCTTCCACTTCCACCACGATTCCGTTTGCCAGATCGTCCAGGGAGAAGCCGTCATCGCCGACAGCGCTGGTGTAATCAACCAGGAAACCGTTGATGGTGAAGGTCTGGGCGCTTGTGTCCAGATCGGCAACAACGCCTTCAATTTCTACTTCGTTGTTGTCATCGAATTCCAGGCCAATGGCCCGGGCACCCACAAAGCTTGCCCGGAAGCTGCCATCCTCAAGGCGCCAGGCGCTGACCCTTACACGATAGCCCTGGGGATTGTCGGCAAGGGCCGTTGGTGTTGCGCCGCGGAAAACGGTTTTGCCATCCAGGGCAATGCTCTGGCCAAGCATGGTCAGAGTGCCGGTGCGGGTAACCTCATCCCAACTCATGCCGGAAATCGGCCCGCGCAGGGTATCGTCATAACTGACTTTGTCCGCCCGCCCCTGACCACTGTCATCCCAATCGCCCTCAACTTTGAGGATCATGCCCTTTTCGAGCTGATCCTCGCGTTCCAGGCCATCGTCGCTGCTAACGCTGCCGTTGGTCTCAAAGCGGG
>NZ_DDOI01000045.1:5553-6605 GCF_002341575.1 Marinobacter sp. UBA2498
CTGCCGAAGCCCGATACCGCCCCGACACTGGTACCAGATGAGGTGCCACTGGTGGAGGTGTCGCCGGAGCCTCCACCACCACAAGCGGCAAGGGCACCGGCCAGAGCTCCCGTCATGGCCAACTTCACTGCGATTGCTAAAGGTTTGCGATTCATCGTTCTTCTCCAGGCTTGTTATTGCGTCCGCGGGCGACCACGTCTAAACACCCGATCTTAAATTGGGATATTTTTCCCAATATTGTATTTGGGAATTTAATCCCATTTTTTGATCCTGTCCAGTTTTTGATCATGAAAATTTTGTGAACTTTATGGAGCGGGAAACGTAAATGTTTGAACAGTCAGCCAAAACAGGTCCATTACTATGCTGGGATTTTTGAAAGGCGATCCGAGGAAAAAACTGCAGAAGGAATATGAGGCGAAGCTCGCCAAAGCACTGGACGCCCAGCGCAACGGCGATCTGAGAACTCATGGAACCCTCATGGAGGAGGCAGAAAAGATCTACGCCGAGATCCAGGCGCTGGACGAAAAGAAATAAGCGGGGGGAGCGTTTACTCCCCCATCAATTGCCGGATGCGGTGATTGAGGCGGGCCACTTCCCGACGCATTTCCTCCACCTCATCGAGCAGTTCCAGAGACATGGCCAGGCCGGGCAGATTCATTTTCAGGTCCCTCTGTAATCTCTGCGCTTTGCGCAATCGGCTCAGGGCAGCGACATCGAACTCCCATTGCCGTGCCTCCGGGTAATCTTCCAGCGGGGCAATGATCCCGTAGTCCACCAGTTTGATAACGAACTCTGCGTGGCACTCGCCACGTTCGCAGATTTCACGCAGGGTGAAGGTGCTGCCACTCTGGTCAAGTACCTCTACCGTCAGCACATGATCTTTATTGCTCATACCTTACTCCCGCTCACACGTGAAGCTTGCTGCGTGGATTGAATTGCTTCTCGGCCTCGGCCAGCTGCTCGTAGAGCTTTTCGGCCTCAGGGCTGTGTTTCTCGGGCATGGCAATCTGCAGGATGACAATCTGATCGCCCGGGTGCTTGCCCGGGAAACG
>NZ_DDOI01000045.1:6648-8012 GCF_002341575.1 Marinobacter sp. UBA2498
TACCCTTGAGGCGCAGCTTCCGTCCACTGGTGGAGCCCTTCGGCACCTTCACATTCACCTTTGAGCCAATCGTTGGCACGGTCACCGTTGCCCCCAGAGCGGCCTCCCAGGGGGCGATCGGAACCGTGACCAATACGTCCCGGCCCTCCACCGTGAAATGCGGGTGGGGTGCCAGCTCCACTTCAATGAACAGATCGCCTGGTTCTCCGCCACCAAAGCCCGGCGCCCCCTGGCCTTTGAGGCGAATATGCTGGCCCTCGCGCATGCCTGCGGGAATCTTCACTTTCAGGGTCTTTTGCCGCGGCATCACCCGGCCATGCTCATCGGCCTCATGTACCGCAAAAGAAACCTGCTTTTCACAGCCGTGAAACGCTTCTTCGAGGAACAGGGCGAGCCTCGCATGCACATCCTCACCGCGCATTCTCATGTTCTGGCGGAAACCGCCACCACCGTGGCCCCCGGAGAAACCGCCCTGGCGACCACCTCCGAATATCTCCTCGAAGAAGTCGCTGAACTGGCGCGCGTCGGCATCGGTATAACCTCCGCCACCGAAACCGGCACCGCTTTGCCAGCCCGGAGGCGGCTCGAAAGAACCATCCGCCCTGGCGCCGTATTTACGCAGCTGGTCGTACTCCGCGCGCTTCTCGGGATCTTTCAGTACTTCGTAGGCTTCACCCACTTCCTTGAATTTGGTGTCGGCGTCCTCTTCCTTACTGACATCCGGATGGTATTTCCGTGCCAGCTTTCGGTAGGCTTTTTTTATCTCCTCGGCGGAGGCAGACTCACTCACACCGAGCACGGCGTAATAGTCTTTGAAGTCCATCAGGATCCTCACCACTGGTTATTCTGCTGGGCGTACGCCCGCTTACTAACCACTATATTTGATGAGATTGGGGAAATTACAAGGGGAAGGTCGTTCGTACTTGAGGTGGGTCAGGCATTTGGGGCGGAGATCCGCCCCAAATGAATAACATAACTTACTTAACTTTCGGATCCAGCTCACCGGAGGCGTAACGCTCGAACATGCGTTCAAGGTTCACCGGCTTGATTTTGCTGGCGTTGCCGGCACAACCAAAGGCTTCGTAACGCGCCACGCATACGTCGGTCATGGCCTTCATGGTTTCCTTGAGGAATTTGCGCGGGTCGAACTCGGCCGGGTTTTCAGCCAGGAAGCGACGGACCGCGCCGGTGCTGGCCAGACGCAGGTCGGTATCAATGTTGACCTTGCGCACGCCGTGCTTGATGCCCTCTACAATTTCTTCGACCGGCACACCATAGGTTTCCGGAATCTCACCACCGTATTCGTTGATGATCTTCAGCCACTCCTGGGGTACGGAGCTGGAGCCGTGCATAACCAGGTGGGT
>NZ_DDOI01000045.1:8211-15131 GCF_002341575.1 Marinobacter sp. UBA2498
TGGGTTTTCTTGACGAAGTCCGCCGCTTCTTCCGGGTCGGTCAGCATCTGGCTGTGATCCAGGGTACCTTCGGCACCGATGCCGTCTTCTTCACCGGCCTGGCCGGTTTCGAGAGAACCCAGGCAACCCAGCTCGCCTTCTACGGAGACACCGCAGGCGTGGGCCATTTCAACGGTGCGACGGGTAACATCAACGTTGTATTCGTAGTCGGTGGGGGTTTTACCGTCTTCACCGAGGGAGCCGTCCATCATCACGGAGCTGAAGCCCAGCTGGATGGAGCGCTGGCACACGGAGGGGCTGGTGCCGTGGTCCTGGTGCATGACCACCGGGATGTGCGGGAATTCCTCGATGGCCGCCAGGATCAGATGGCGCAGAAATGGCGCACCGGCGTACTTACGGGCACCGGCGGAGGCCTGGACAATCACCGGCGAATCGGTTTTGTCGGCGGCTTCCATGATGGCGCGCATCTGTTCCAGGTTGTTGACGTTAAAGGCTGGCACACCGTAACCATGCTCGGCGGCGTGATCCAGCATTTGCCGCATCGAAATCAGGGCCATGGGTCGTCTCCTTCATTTGGACTTTGGGGATAGTTGGATTCTTTCAGTAACTCGTTACGCGCCGCGTTCTTCCAGCACCGCTACTGCCGGGAGCGTCTTTCCTTCTACGAATTCCAGGAACGCGCCACCACCGGTGGAGATATACGAGATTTTGTCAGCAACGCCGTACTTGTCAACGGCGGCGACGGTATCACCACCGCCGGCGAGGGAGAAGGCGTCACTTTCGGCGATGGCATTAGCAAGCGCTTTGGTGCCGTTGCCGAACTGGTCGAATTCGAAAACGCCAACCGGGCCGTTCCAGAGGATGGTTTTGGCGTTTTTCAGCAGTTCAGCGAATTCGCCCGCGGTCTCTGGGCCCACATCGAGAATCATGTCGTCGTCGGTGACGTCGGAGATGTTCTTGACGGTTGCGGTGGCGGTTTCGGCGAACTCGCTGGCAACCACCACGTCGACCGGCAGCGGGATTTCAACGCGGCTGGCGATTTCTTTGGCGGTGTCGATCAGGTCGTGTTCGCACAGGGATTTGCCAACCGGGTGACCAGCAGCCGCCAGGAAGGTGTTGGCGATGCCGCCGCCCACGATGATGGAGTCGCAAACCTTCTCGAGGGCGTTGAGCACGTCCAGTTTGGTGGAGACTTTGGAGCCACCAACAATGCCCACCACGGGCTTGGCCGGGTTATCCAGTGCTTTGCCCAGGGCTTCGAGTTCGGCCGCCAGCAGAGGGCCGGCGCAGGTTTCGGGAGCGAATTTGGCTACGCCGTGGGTGGAGGCCTGGGCGCGGTGGGCGGTGCCGAAGGCGTCCATTACGTAGACGTCGCACAATGCCGCGTACTTCTTCGCGAGGTCTTCGTTGTCTTTCTTTTCGCCTTTGTTGAAGCGGACGTTCTCGAACAGGACAACTTCGCCATCGGCCACTTCAACGCCGTCCAGGTAATCCTTGATCAGGCGAACTTCCTGGCCCAGCACTTTGGTCAGGTGGTCGGCGACAGGCTTCATGGAGGAGGCTTCGTCGTACACGCCTTCTTCCGGGCGGCCCAGGTGGGACATCAGCATGACTTTGGCGCCGGCGTCTTTAGCAGCCTTGATGGTGGGCAGTGAGGCGCGGATGCGGGCGTCGCTGGAGACTTTGCCGTCCTTGACCGGCACGTTCAGGTCTTCGCGGATCAGCACTCGCTTGCCAGCGAGGTTGAGGTCGGTCATTTTCTTGATGGCCATAACGTTCGTCCCTTCAACAAAATTTCAGATTAAGAATGTTTGGTTAACCAGCTTTTGCTGACATCGAGCATCCGGTTCGCGAACCCCCACTCATTATCGAACCAACACAGCACTTTCACCATGGTGCCCCCGGTGACCCGGGTCTGGCCGCCATCCACCACGCCGGAGTGGGCATCGTGGTTGAAGTCGGAGCTGGCCAGCAGTTCGTCGGTATAGCCGAGTATGCTCTTTAACGGGCCGTTGGCGGCCTCTTCTAACAGGTTGTTCACCGCTGCCACGTTGGTGGCTTTGCCCACGTTCACCACCATGTCGATGGCGGAGACATTCATGGTCGGCACCCGCATGGCGACCGAACTGAACTTGCCTTCCATGCTCGGCAGCAACCGCTCAATACCTTTCGCAAGACCGGTTTCCACCGGAACGATGTTGTGCAGGGCGCTGCGGGTTCGTCGCAAATCCTGGTGGTGGTAGGCATCGATAACCGGCTGGTCATTCATGGCCGCGTGAATCGTGGTGGTACTGCCCTGCTGCACGCCAAAGGCGTCGTCCAGCACCTTGATCACAGGCACCAGGCAGTTGGTGGTGCAGGAGGCGGCTGCAACGATCACGTCTTCCGGTGTGAGATCAGCGTGGTTGACCCCGTAGACAACGGTGCGGTCCACATCGGACTCGGCCGGCTGCGAGAAGAGCAGGCGTCTGGCCCCGGAATCGATGTGCTTCTCGGCCGTAGCACGATCCGAGAAGGCGCCGGAACATTCCAGTACCAGATCGACATCAAGCAGGCGCCAGGGCAGCTCTGCCGGGTCAGCGTGACTCAACACGCGGATGGCATCGCCATTGACCATCAGGTCCTGACCCGATACCGAAATGTCACCCTGGAAACGCCCGTGGGTGGAATCGTATCGGGTCAGGTGGGCAATGGTGTCGATATCCGACAACTCGTTGATCGCGACCACCTGAAGGTGATCGCGGAAGCCGTTTTCATAAAGCGCACGCAACACGCACTGGCCGATTCGGCCGTACCCGTTGATGGCGACACGAAAAGGCGCAGAGTCCGTCATCAGGCGTCCAGAAGCTCAGCAGCCACTTCCAAGACATTGTCGACGGTAAAGCCGAATTCCTTGAACAGCTCACCGGCCGGGGCGGACTCACCAAAGGTGGTCATGCCGATGATGCGACCGTCCAGGCCAACGTACTTGTACCAGTAATCGGCAATGCCGGCTTCAATGGCGATGCGGTTGGTGACATCCAGCGGCAGGACCTGCTGCTTGTACTCGGCGCTCTGGGCATCGAACACGTCCGTGGACGGCATGGAAACCACGCGCACGTTCTTGCCCTGATCACGAAGCTGGGCAGCCGCATCCTGCGCCAGGCCGACTTCGGAGCCGGTGGCAATCAGGATCAGGTCCGGCGTGCCTTCGCTGTCTGACAGGATATAGGCGCCCTTGGCTACGTCCGCCAGCTGTTGGGCATCGCGCGGCTGTGCCGGCAGCCCCTGACGGGAGAAGACCATGGCGGTCGGGCCATCGGTGCGCTCAAGAGCTGCTTTCCAGGCCACTGCGGATTCAACAGTATCCGCCGGACGCCACATGCTCATGTTGGGCGTGGTGCGCAGACTGGCCATCTGCTCGATAGGCTGGTGAGTCGGGCCATCTTCACCCAGGCCGATGGAGTCGTGGGTGAACACGAAGATGGAACGCTGCTTCATCAGCGCAGCCATGCGCACGGCGTTGCGGCAATATTCCATGAAGATCAGGAAGGTCGCGCCGTAGGGCACGAAACCGCCGTGCAGGGCGATGCCGTTCATGATCGCAGCCATGCCGAATTCACGGACACCGTAATAGATGTAGTTACCGCTGGCATCTTCCTTGGTCAGACCCTTGGTGTCGGACCAGATAGTCAGGTTGGAACCGGCCAGGTCGGCAGAGCCGCCCATCAGTTCCGGCAGCAGCGGGCCGTAAGCGTTCAGAGTGTTCTGGGACGCCTTGCGGGAAGCCACAGTCTCGGCCTTGTCCTGGCATTCCTGGATGTAAGCCTGGGCCTTCTCGGCAAAGTCGGCGGGCAGGTCGCCAGCCATGCGGCGCTTGAACTCAGCCGCCAGTTCCGGCTCCGCTTTTTCGTAGGCGGCAAACTTCTGTTCCCACTCGGACTGGGCAGCGGCACCTTTTTCACGGGCGTTCCAGGCACTGGCGATGTCGGCCGGAATTTCGAACGGACCGTACTGCCAGCCCAACTGCTCGCGGGTCAGGGTGATTTCGTCGTCACCCAGGGGGGCACCGTGACAGCTTTCCTTGCCCTGTTTGTTCGGGGAACCAAAGCCGATGATGGTCTTGCAGCAGATCAGCGTGGGCTGTTCGGTGTTGGCACGGGCGGCTTCGATCGCGGCGCGAATGGCGTCGGCGTCGTGGCCGTCGACTGCGGGAATCACCTGCCAGCCGTAGGACTCGAAACGCTGCGGGGTGTTATCAGTAAACCAGCCATCCACTTCGCCATCGATGGAGATGCCGTTGTCGTCGTAGAAGAACACAAGCTTGCCGAGGCCCAGGGTGCCTGCCAGGGAAGCCACTTCGTGTGAGATACCTTCCATGAGGCAGCCGTCGCCGAGGAACGCATAGGTGTAGTGATCAACAATCTCGTGGCCCGGACGGTTGAACTGCGCTGCCAGGGACTTCTCGGCAATGGCAAAACCAACGGCGTTGGCAATGCCCTGGCCCAGGGGACCAGTGGTGGTTTCAATGCCCGGGGTGTAGCCGTACTCGGGGTGGCCCGGCGTCTTGGAGTGCAACTGGCGGAAGTTCTTGATGTCGTCGATGGAAACGTCGTACCCGCTCAGGTGCAGCAGGGAATACTGCAGCATGGAGCCGTGACCGTTGGACAGCACGAAGCGGTCCCGGTTGGCCCACTGAGGGTTGGCCGGGTTGTGGCTCAGGTAATCGTTCCACAGAACCTCGGCGATATCCGCCATACCCATGGGCGCACCCGGGTGGCCGGACTTGGCTTTCTGAACCGCATCCATGCTCAGCGCGCGAATGGCGTTGGCGAGATCTTTACGAGACGGCATTGACGTTTCTCCAGTGTTTTGCAGGAAAAGAATTCGCAGTGATTAAAGGGCGATCAAAATGAGGCGCGTATTTTCGCCGATTAGTGTGTGCCGGGGCAAATCGGCATGTGCCTGTTTCACGATTGTTTGCCTGTGGATTTCCGAAAGGTCTGATTTCAAAGAACGATAAATCTATATCAAAATTTTTTGATATGCCTATTGATTGACCACCCGAAGCCCCCTACACTTCGTTTCCATGACATCCATGAACACACACGCCGACAACCTGTCCTCCGTGGACGCACTGGCCCCGATCTTCAAAGCAGGCGGGGATCCGTTGCGCCTGGAGATTCTGCGTGTGTTGAGACGGGATACGTTCGGAGTTCTGGAGCTCAGCCAGTTGTTTGATATGCGCCAGTCCGGCATGAGTCACCACCTGAAGGTAATGAACAAGGCTGGTCTGCTTGAGCCCCAGCGTGAAGGCAATGCGATTTTCTACCGTCGCCCGCTGCACCTGGACAGCGACAAGCCAACCGACCAGACCATCCGACAGATATTTGAAGCGGTAGACCGGGTGCCACTGCCACCACATCTGCAGGAGCGCATTGAGGCCATCCGCACACAGCGCGCAGACCAGTCCCAGGCTTTCTTCGCCCGGCATGCGGAGCAGTTCCGCGAGCAGCAGGAACTGATCGCCGCTTTTGATCTTTACGCAGAGCCGGTCGCGGAAATGATCCGCAAACGGTCCCGCAAACATCAATGGCAGGCCGCACTGGAAATCGGCCCCGGCGAAGGTGCCTTCCTACCGGTTCTGGCAGAGCTTTGTGGGCATGTGGTTGCACTGGATAACAGCCGGGACATGCTGGCCAAGGCAACCCGCACCTGCATTGACGAACGGCTGAACAACATCGACCTGATAGAAGGTGTTACCGATACCCTGCTGGCCAGGGGCGACGCCTTCGACCTGGTCGTTGCGAATATGGTTCTGCATCACGTACCCAGCCCTGCTGACATCTTCCTGGATGCCGCGGCGCTGATGAATAACGGCGGCTGCTTCGTAATCAGCGATCTGTGCAGTCACGACCAGGACTGGGCAAAAGCAAACTGCGGTGATCTCTGGCTGGGCTTTGAACCGGAAGAGCTCACCACCTGGGCAGCGGACGCTGGCCTGGTTGCCGGAGAACAGCTGTTTATCGGCTTACGGAACGGTTTTCAGATCCAGGTGCGCGAATTCTGGAAACACAGCGGCCAGATTTGACGACCTGAATCGCAATATCAACAAATTTTGATATACGGATACGTAGTTTTACGTATCCTTGCACAGACCACCAAACCGGATACCGGAAAGCGCTTTAAGAAAGTCGCTTACCGGCCTGAATTTGAATCGCTCACAGAGGAGCATGCGCTATGGCTGACTACAACATCTTCACTTCCGAATCGGTCTCTGAAGGCCATCCGGACAAACTGGCAGACCAGATCTCTGATGCCGTGCTGGATGCCATCCTGACCGACGATCCCCATGCCCGCGTTGCCTGCGAGACCATGGTAAAAACCGGTGTGGCCATCGTTGGCGGTGAGATCACCACCAGCGCCTGGGTGGATCTGGAAGACCTGGTGCGCGGTGTCATCAAGGACATCGGCTACACCTCCTCGAAAGTGGGCTACGACGGCGACACCTGCGGCATCATCAACATTATCGGCAAGCAGTCCGTCGATATCGCCCAGGGCGTTGATCGCAAGAAGCCTGAAGACCAGGGTGCCGGCGATCAGGGCCTGATGTTCGGCTATGCCAGCAACGAAACCGACGTACTCATGCCGGCGCCGATCACTTTCTCTCACCGCCTGGTGCAGCGACAGGCCGAGGCCCGCAAGAGCGGCCTGCTGCCGTGGCTGCGCCCGGACGCCAAGAGCCAGGTGACCTGCCGCTACGAAAACGGCCGGGTTGCCGGTATCGACGCGGTGGTTCTGTCCACCCAGCACGATGAGGACGTGACCCAGGAAGACCTGAAAGAAGCGGTGATGGAACTGATCGTCAAGCACGCCTTGCCGCCTGAGCTGCTGCACAAGGACACCCAGTTCCACATCAACCCGACCGGCAAGTTCGTGAT
>NZ_DDOI01000045.1:15247-28676 GCF_002341575.1 Marinobacter sp. UBA2498
TCGACACCTACGGCGGTATGGCACGCCACGGTGGTGGTGCGTTCTCAGGTAAAGATCCGTCCAAGGTTGACCGCTCCGCCGCTTACGCCGGGCGTTACGTAGCCAAGAACATCGTCGCCGCCGGCCTGGCCGACAAGTGCGAGATCCAGGTGTCCTACGCCATCGGCGTGGCCCAACCGACGTCGATCTCCCTGAACACCTTCGGAACCGGCAAGATCAGCGACGACAAAATCATTGAACTGGTGCGCCAGAACTTCGATCTGCGCCCGTATGCGATTACCAACATGCTTGACCTGCTGCATCCGATGTATCGGGCAACGGCCGCCTACGGCCACTTCGGTCGCGACCCCTATGAAATGACGGTCGGCGGCAAGACCTTTACCGCCTTCCCGTGGGAAAAGACTGATCGCGCCGCGGCCCTGAAGGATGCTGCTGGTATCTAAACCGATTTCGGGCGTATGTCATCAGGCATACGCCCAAGCCAAACTGATTGAACTGACAGGAGAACACCATGAGCACTCCCGCAGAAAAGCTGAACAGCTTTGACGACTACAAAGTTCGCGATATTTCCCTGGCCGGCTGGGGCCGCAAGGAAATTAACATCGCTGAAGGCGAAATGCCGGCCCTGATGAAGCTCCGCGAGAAGTACAAAGCCGAGCAGCCGCTGAAAGGCGCCAATGTGATGGGCTGTATCCACATGACCATCCAGACCGCCGTGTTGATCGAGACGCTGATTGAACTGGGTGCGAACGTGCGCTGGTCCTCGTGCAACATCTTCTCCACCCAGGACCAGGCCGCGGCCGCCATCGCCGCGCAGGGCATTCCCGTGTTTGCCTGGAAGGGCGAAACCGACGAAGAGTACGACTGGTGCCTGGAGCGTACAGTCGGAGCCGATGTAGACGGCTGGGAACCGAACATGATTCTGGACGACGGCGGCGATCTGACCGCCCTGCTCCATGAGAAGTACCCGGAAATCCTGGCTAACTGCCACGGCGTGACCGAAGAAACCACCACCGGTGTGCATCGTCTGCAGGAAATGCTGCGCGAGGGCACTTTGAAGGTGCCGGCCATCAACGTGAACGACGCGGTCACCAAGGCCAAGAACGACAACAAATACGGTTGTCGCCACAGCCTGAATGACGCCATCAAGCGCGCTACCGACCACCTGATGGCAGGCAAGAAAGCCCTGGTGATTGGCTATGGTGATGTAGGCAAGGGCTCTGCTGCTTCCCTGCGCCAGGAAGGCATGATTGTAAAAGTGACCGAGGCCGACCCCATCTGTGCCATGCAAGCCTGCATGGACGGATTCGAAGTTGTGTCTCCGTACATTGACGGCGTGAACACCGGTACCGAGTCTGCCGTGAACCGCGACCTGCTGCAGAACACCGATCTGCTGGTCACCACCACCGGCAACATGAACGTGTGCGACGCGCACATGCTCAAAGCCCTGAAAAGCGGTGCCGTGGTGTGCAACATCGGTCACTTCGACAACGAGATCGATACCGCCTACATGCGCAAGAACTGGGAATGGGACGAGGTGAAGCCGCAGGTGCACGTTGTGTACCGTGACAAGGCCACCAACGACCACCTGATCCTGCTGTCCGAAGGCCGCCTGGTGAACCTGGGCAACGCCACCGGTCACCCGTCACGGATCATGGATGGCTCCTTTGCCAACCAGGTTCTGGCCCAGATGTACCTGTTCGAGCGCAAGTTCGCCGATCTGCCGGAAGATGCCCGCGAGAAAGGCGTATACGTTCAGGTTCTGCCCAAGCACCTGGACGAGGAAGTGGCCCGGGCCATGGTGGAAGGCTTTGGTGGCGTGATCACCAAGATGACTCCGGAGCAGGCGAAATACATCGGTGTACCGGTCGAAGGCCCGTACAAGCCAGAAAGCTACAAGTACTGATCGGGTAAACAGATGCAATCCCAGAAACAGTTCAAGCGTCGTTTCAGCTTTGAGTTTTTCCCGCCCAAGACCGACCAGGGCAAGGAAAAGCTGCAGAACGTGCGCAACCAGCTGGCCGAGGTGAATCCGGACTTTTTCTCCGTCACCTTCGGCGCCGGTGGTTCCACCCGGGACCGCACCATCGAGACCGTGCTCAACCTGCATAGCCAGGGCATTTCCACGGCACCTCATCTTTCCTGCGTCGGGGGCACCCGCCAGGAAATCGGGGAGCTTCTGGATCTGTACCGGGAGCACGGAATCAACCGGATTGTCGCCCTACGGGGCGACATGCCCTCCGGTATGGGTGCCGCCGGTGAGCTGCGCTACGCCAACGAGCTGGTGGAGTTTATCCGTGAGCACAGCGGCGATACGTTTAACCTGGAAGTAGCTGCGTACCCTGAGTTTCATCCTCAGGCCCGCAACGCCGAAGAAGATCTGAAGAACTTTGCCCGCAAAGTTCAGGCCGGTGCGAACAGCGCCATCACCCAGTACTTCTTTAATGCAGACAGCTACTTCTACTTCATCGACCGGCTGGAGAAAATGGGCGTTACCATTCCGGTGGTACCGGGCATCATGCCCATCGTCAATTTCTCCAACCTGGTTCGTTTCTCCGACATGTGCGGCGCGGAAATTCCTCGCTGGATTCGCAAGCAGCTCGAAGCCTACGGCGACGACAGAGAATCTATTCGCAAATTCGGTGAGGAAGTGGTCACCGAAATGTGCGAGAAGCTCCTGGCAGCAGGCGCGCCGGGCTTGCATTTCTACACCCTGAATCAGGTAGAGCCCAGCATCAGCATCTGGAAGAATCTGGGCATCAGTGAGCGGGAGAAGATTGCGTTTTAAGGCTTCGCGCTATCCGCTCTCCACGAAATAAAAGGGGCAGATGAACACTTTCATCTGCCCCTTTTTTATTCCCCGTCCGGCGGGACCTCCCCGCCAAGCATTTGATTTCCTGTATACATCTGCGTAATAGTCTAGAGTGTATGTGATGCAGTTCCATCAACGCTCCCCGGAGATCGCAGTCAACAGCAGTGATTGGTCCGGCTTGCCTTACCGGGCAAATGGAGCCTCATAAGAAAGAAAAGGAGATTGTATGAGCACGAAGTGGCTGAAGACCGTAAGCGCCAGCCTGGCACTGACCGTTGCCGCAGGAACCGTGAGCGCAGAAACCCTGCGCGTCGTCACTGACCCGAGTTTCGTTCCGTTTGAAATGATGGACCAGGAAACCGGTGAGATGATCGGTTTCGATATGGAGATCATCCGCGAGGTAGCCGACCGTGCAGGTTTCGAAATTGACCTCAACACCATGGACTTCAACGGCATCATCCCGGCCCTGCAAACCGGCAACGTCGACATTGCCATTGCCGGCATCACGATTACTGAAGAGCGTGAAGAAATCGTCGATTTCTCCGACCCGTACTACGACTCGGGTCTGCGAATCCTCGTTCGCGAGGGTAATGACGACGTTAGCGAATTCGACGACCTCGAAGGCAAGAAAATCGGCACCAAGATTGGTAGCACCAGTTATGACTACCTGGTCAAGAACCTTGACGCCGATGACGGTGTAACCCCCTATCCGGGCAGCTCTGATATGTACATGGCGCTGATGTCCCGTGCCATTGATGCAGTGTTCTACGATGCGCCAAACGTAGGCTACTTTGCCCGCACCAAAGGTGAAGGCAAGGTGACAACCGTCGGCCCGCTGTACGAAGGCCAGCAGTATGGTATTGCCCTCAAGAGTGGCAGTGAGTGGGTTGATGATGTAAACGAAGCCCTTGCCGCAATGAAGGAAGATGGTACTTACAAAACCATCTACGAAAAATGGTTTGGCCCCATGCCCGAGGGCATGTAAGGGCTCCCGGACCCCAGAGGTCTGATTCCCTTTGCCGGGGCTTCACTGCCCCGGCACTTCGTGACTCCAAAACTCTGCGGAGACTCTCACTGTGGAATTCCAGTTTCAGTTCGACTGGCAGGCAGCCATCGACTCCATCCCTTTTCTGATCAAAGGGATCCCCTATACCCTGCTGATTTCTTTTGGCGGTCTTCTGATCGGTTTTGCTCTGGGCATTGTCTTTGGCCTGCTGAGCATCAACAAGAAGTGGTTCCTGCGGTGGCCGGCAACCGCCTACATTGAAATATTTCGTGGCACCCCGATCCTGGTTCAGGTTCTGTTTATCTTCTACGGTCTGCCTGACCTGATCGGTGGTCCCATCGATCCTTTGACGGCCGGCATCGCGGCCATCGCCCTGAACTCCGGCGCCTATATATCCGAGGTGGTCCGTGGTGGCGTTCAGTCCATCGACAAGGGCCAGACCGAAGCCGGGCTTTCCCTTGGCCTTTCCCGCAACCAGACGTTCTGGTCTGTGGTCTGGCCACAGGCGTTCCGCCGCATGATTCCGCCACTGGGCAACCAGGCCATTGTCAGCATCAAGGACACCTCTCTGTTCTCGGTGATCGGCGTGGGTGAACTGGTCCGTCAGGGTCAGATTTACATCGCCAACACCTTTACCGCCTTCGAGGTGTATTTTGTGGTCGCGATCCTCTACCTGGCCATCACCCTGTCCCTGTCCATCATTCTCCGCTTCGTTGAGCGCCGCGGACTGGCTTCTGTCTGAAGGAACGTTACCCATGACTCAGATTGTAAAAATGAAGGGCATGAACAAGTACTTCGGGAAACTGCATGTCCTCAAAGATATTGACCTTACCGTTGAACAGGGCGAAGTGGTGGTTATTATCGGCGCCAGCGGCTCCGGCAAATCCACCCTGATTCGCTGTGTGAACGGCCTTGAAGAATATGAATCCGGAACACTGGAAGTGGACGGCCAACAGCTCGCGCCCAAGAGCGGCAATCCGAAAGCTCTGGCTGAAATCCGCAAGGAAGTCGGCATGGTATTCCAACAGTTCAACCTCTTCCCTCACCTCACGGTGAAAAAGAACATCATGCTGGCGCCCAAGAAGGTCAAGGATGCTCCGGAAACTGTTGCCAATGCCACCGCCGAGCGGTTGCTCAACCGTGTGGGCATCGGCAACCAGGCCGACAAGTACCCCAGCCAGCTGTCCGGCGGCCAGCAACAGCGGGTCGCAATCGCCCGAGCGCTGGCGATGGAACCGCGCCTGATGCTGTTCGACGAGCCAACCTCAGCCCTGGACCCGGAAATGATCGGTGAAGTGCTGGACGTTATGCGGGAACTGGCCAAGGAAGGCATGACCATGATGGTCGTCACCCACGAGATGGGCTTCGCCCGGGAAGTGGCCGACCGCGTGATCTACATCCACGAGGGCCAGATTGTGGAACAGGGTAAACCGGACGATGTGTTCGACAACCCTCAGAACGAGCGCACCCAGGCGTTTCTTTCGCGGGTGTTGGCGCACTGAGCCAAACCCAGCTTTGAAAGCCTCCGCTTGCGGAGGCTTTTTCCTGAATGCCCGCCGGCGAACTGCAAGTTCCGGAGGAGGGAGAGCAAGTGGAGGAAGTAACCTAGCCTGTCTGCATACTGATCGCCTGCAGTACCGATAATTGCAACCCGCTCGGGGTGCAACCTGTAAGGATTAATTACAAGCTCCTCGGGAGGGCAATCGGCAGGCGCAATCATACCCGCCGACGAGCCCGAGATCGCTAATGGGCGTGCATTCCGGCAAACTCGAGAATCCTGTCTTTTTCAGTGTGCAGAGTTATCTCGATACCGTCGCCCTCCAGGTTGGCAAGGGTTTCCTCGAAAGCCTCTACACGAAGGTCATTAACCTGTCCAGGCTCCGGGCCTTTAACCGGAAATAACACGGGGCCTTTCAGCAGATGCCGCTTGCGGAGCTGATCCACTTTCAGCTTCCACTTGCCACCATGTTCGATAATGGCCGTGGAATCGGTCTGCCCCAGGAACAGGGGCTTGATTACCCGAATGGCCTCGTTGTCCTTTTGCTCAACGAAGGGGAAGGTGACTCCGTATAGCTGATCTTCGATCCGACGCTTGGTAAAACGCTTTGCCAGATCCCGCTGTTCCAGGAGTTGCTTGATGCCCTTCTCGAGAATGGTCTCCTGATATTCCCTGGTGACGAAGTTCCGGCCAACGTAATATTCGTAGAGCTCAGCCAGTGTTTGCTCTGGATTCTCCGCCAGCACTGCCCGCTGCTCGCTGAAACGAACGATGGTTTCACGGGGTCGGATCAGTTCCTGAAACAGACCTTTGTGAAATCCATAATCCCGGTCGTTGTCACCAAACTCGCCGACCTGGTCTTTGAGCATGCCCTGTACTCTGCGCAGCTCAGCATCCAGATTCGCCATGGTTTTGAGGTACAGTCCCCGGTCCAGCTCCTCAAAGAACTGGGTGATACGGGCATGCTTTTTCCGAAGCAGTTTAAAGCCCAGGTAGCGGGTTTTCGGTGCCCACAGCAAAATACCGACGTTGGCGAACTCGCCCGTCTCGATATAAGGCATAAACCGCACGATGGCGTATTGGCACGCTGTCCTGGTCATTTCCGGTTCCAAAAGTTGTCGCTACGAAAACGCTGCAAGTGTGTCAGGAATGAATCCGGATCAAAGTCCAGTTTCATCGTCATCTCAGAGTCTATGTAAAACCACTCCTCGGGAATGGCCTGGATAATGCCGTCCCACTCCCTCAAAGCCTGTTCCAGCCTTTCAGTATAGTGCTGGCGCTCAATCAAGTCATCGAACACATCTGGCACGCTGTCCTTGAAGGCGTGATACCGAAAAAATTGGTCGGCATCGAAATCAGGGTCGAACGCCTGGTTGTGGTCAATGACCACGAGGCGCTGAGTTTCCGCATCCCAGAACAGATTGGCGTTTCCGCCGTTTTTCGTCAATTGACGATCAACGTTCGATATCCACCAATCGAAAACGAGGAGAGAGCCACGCATTTCCGATGGGACATCATGAATCTGGGAGAAAGCCAACTCCGTTATCCTCTGCTCCACGGATCCAAAAGCCGGGCCGCGACCCAACGCAAGCGCATCTTCCGCTGATAATACATCGGTTAACTCGTCGGGAACATCGACAAGTCTGAACGGAGCTACGGGAATTCCCATGGCCAGAGCGAGGTTGCCAGAGATCCATTCGTTAATCTGACTCTGTCTGCCCGCCCCGCTGCCTTTGACGAAATAAATCTCTCCATCGTCGCCCCTGCAGATGAACGGCAGAGTCATGCCGTGTTCCGAGCGGCGCAACACCTCGACGATCTCGACTTCATTGGGAGGCAAACTGGACACAGGTGTGAAATTCCCTTTTTCTCGGTAGTAACCACGGTACATCTTGTTGCTGACGGTCACGGTAGAACGACCCAACCGTATCCCATATTCTCTTCTTGTGGAAGCGCAGATAAACCGGCAAGTTTATTTGATCAGTAATCGCATTGCGGCACACAAGGATACATAACTGACTGTAATTTCATGCACTTATAATTTCACCGCAAATCAAAGTCGGCCTAAACAAGACTTCGATAGAATATATAGCCAGAAAACCATGATCCGCATCCACTGCACAAAGAAACTTGATACGAAGCTGCCGCTGGATTCGTCCGCTCGTCTCAAACGCAAACTGCCGATCCCACATGCCGCTAATGACGAGCCTGAGAGCCCGCTTAGCGGCTGGCACGCCAACCTGCTCACAATCCAGCGCCGCAACTGCGTGTTTTTTGTTCACGACAGCACCCGCTTTCCGTTGCTGGCAACCTGCCTGACAAAACCGGACTTCGCGGAGCTGGACTGGTGGTTTCAGGATGCATTGATGAACACGCTGCTCAAGTCCGGCGCGAATCAGGCACAGATGGACGCTGCCGAAAGCGCCCTCGCAGAACTGGTTTGCGACTTGGAGTGCGACCGTTCCGTGCAGGCGACCATGAACCGGATGGGGCAGGATCTTGAGCATCAGATCTGGTATAACCGGCTCTCAATCAGCGATCTTGCACCCTACAGAACTGGCGCGTGGCTGGCGGAAAGGCCCTGCACGGTTAAGGGAGTCAAAGGCGCGATCTGGCCGCAGCGGGAGATGTTGGCGTTGTTGGATACCATTAATCGATAGCGCTTTGTTGTCTTAACTGCGCCTGCAATCGATGATCGATCCGCCCTGCTTCTCGCACCATATTCACGCCCATGCTTACTCGGGCCACGTCCATTAGATCAGCCGGAATCGCTCGCTTCTGTGTTTCGGAGAACCAGGCAAGGACATCACACAGATGCCAGATTGCTGACGCGCCCTCATGGACCGGCATTGGAAAACTGGCCAGATGGGTTTGAATGAGCTTTCGCATGTTCTGGCGGGAAAACATCAGCAGGCTCGCCATGTCGGAAATACCCACAAAATCCGGCCCGGCCTCCACCAGGCGGGCCTCAGGAACCGCCCGTTGCACATCCTGCAGCGCGCTCAGCATGGCTTGTTCTGCTGACTCGGCCTCGCGTGTAAAGTTCAGAGCGAGCCGGCCTTTTTGGCCGAGGCCGATGATGGCGTCGTCGCATCCCGCTTGAGACAATGAGCTCTCGAGCTGGTCATGTGCAAAGTCTTGTGGAACTGAATATTTAAGCGTGAAGTCGTATTCACGATTCATGGTCTTCAACTCCGTTAGCGAGTCAGTTCTGCACAGGCCAGCGCCGCTTCTATATCTTTGTTCGCATGTCTCTTGCGGGGCACTCGTGCCATTCCTTGGGCAAATCATATACAGCAAGGTTGTCATATGACAACCTTGCTGTATCGAAAAGTTAGGCCGGATTGAGCTTCGTGAGATACCGGCGCGCCACCTTGCCAAAGATCAGCAAGCACACGAGGGTCTGCAATAGAACGGCAACCGCAAAACCGATCATCACAAGGCCCATTGGAAGCTCTGAGATAACTATCATGAGGTCATCAATCACAGGGGCATCGGCTGAAACGAACAGCAGAGCGATGAGGGAAATGAAAGAGACAACCAGCGCACTGATGTTCACAGAGACGGACATCATCCAGTTCTCCCGGAGCGTCGGCGCCCTACCAAACGCCGAAACCGATGCGGCCATTGCGCCATAGGCGGCACCGATCATCGCCCCGATTTGCACGCCGGAATTCATATCGATGTTGAATACCTCACCGATCGTAATAATGCAGAGCTGGAGAGCGGCGTAGAGGCCGGTAAAGTTGAGAATTGTCTTTGTGATCATATTTAAGCTTCCTTGCTTTTTTGGTTTTTAATTTATTGGCACGTTCTCAAGAACTTCAAAATCTCAGACACTTGCGCTGCGGCAGATGCCGGCAAGCCCAGCAGTTTGCCATCGGCGGGAGCGCTTCATTCAGACTGCATTAATACACCTGCCACCAGAACAACGGCGAGCGTTCCATACATTGACAGAACAGGAACGAGACACCACGCTTGCCAGAGCTTTGGCAGCGGAACATCTGGGTCGCCCAACGTCGATGCTCGCCTGTGCCAGAAACGAGACGAACAATTACGGAAAACAAGGAACGCAAAGACATGGCTGCACCTGACGAGACGACCGACAAGCGCCTCTGACCAGATCTGGCTGATACTGGAAAGACTGCCAGAATGCGTCGCGACTCGTTGTTCTATTTTTTTGGCATAACGAAACCCCGTGGTCACGATCACAAAGATGAACAACAGGTTCAGCAGAATGCCTCCAGCCACCACATGTGCTGGAAAGATTCGCCATTCATCACTCACGGTTGCTCGCCCCATAGCTCGGTTTTGTAAGAGAAAAAAGGGGCTGTTCACAGCGGGCGACTTTTCACTCAACAATCACCAAAAAAATTGCCGACAACGCAAAGATCATTGCGCAGACAAAAGTAAAGCTGACAGGGATAAGCGCCCACAGCTTTAAATTCCTGGGAGTCGCCTTATCCTCTGTACCCATTCGCAACGCAACTTTGCTACCGATCACAGGGAGATTCCTGTAGGTGAAAAAGGCCCAGACGTTCATGGCACGAATCCACCTTCCCCAGGGGCCATCGCCCCACAGAATTTTTGTCATATCCAGGTAGGCGCCGGGCGCGGCAATCTTGGCCTCTACCACGCGTATCCTCGAAAACGCTACTGTCACTGTAAACAGTATTCCCAGTAAGCCGCCTATCATGGAGGCAATCCCCAAGAACGCTGAAATAACTGTGAGTGCCTCGATCATCAGCAATGACCTAAGTGATATTGGTGCCCATCATGGAGTCACCTTCACTACGCATTTCTCTTTTGCGTAACGACAGCTCAACGTCCTACCTGGCGGGCGCAGGGATGACCCCTTTGTCAATGTAATGCTGCACCTGCGCTTGATAGCCGGAGGGGTCACCATTTGCAGCTTCAGCACGTAATTCGTCGATTACCGGGGCGGCAAAACCTGAATCTTCGTCACCCGCGCAATCCCGACACGATGCTCGCCACCACGCCAGAGCCTGGCCTTTGCCTGAGAAGCCAACGATAAAGTAATGCCCATACTTCGGCGTCGGATAATCTTCGAACCACTCGGCAACGGTCTCACTGAATTCCTCGGGCATGGGTAGCGAGACCTCGTAAAATTTCTGCTCCCTGTGCGAAAACCAGCGGGCTTCGACCCGTTCCGGAACTGGTGCCGGGTCTATAACAATTCGGCCGCCAGTTGGAGGCGTTTGATCATACCCGTAACTGATTGCTCCACCGGGTATTCTGCGGTCGCCGTTCAGTGTTACCTCTTCAACCCAGACCGGCCACCCGGATGGCCCCCCGGAGACGATGACGGTGTATTCATAGGTTTTTCTCTCCGAAGAGCAGGCAACAAGGCCAGTGATCAACACCAACAACACCATCTGGCGGCTGATGGCGAGACAATTTGCAACGTGCTTTGTCATGGTCGTGCAGTGACCTCTTGTTGTTGGACGGCTAACGAGGGCCTGTTATAGAAGATCCTTCTCTTACCAGAGTTCTCAGGAAGGTGAGGCAATACATCCTCTCGATGTGAGGTATGCATGTATTTCCCCAAATACTTCCTAGCAGCAAAGAGGTTGGCTCCAGCTTCCTGCCAAGCGTCAATAGCTTTCTTAAGGTCATCGGGGATTCTGTGGTTGGCGTTTGACAAATCCATAGGCGACATGGGCAGGCCCTCTGATACCGCCACCTCATACATAAGGTGAAGAGCATGAATCGCCAATTCCTTTCGAGTTGCTCGCCTCTCCTCCGCGATTACATCCGTGCCCTCAACGCGAGCCTGGATGTTGCGGTGATCATTTCGGTTAAGCGCTTCAATTTTTTTCTGGGCACTCTGGATTGTCCGATAATTCATACCGTGACCAGAAAAGACTCTGACAGTGAAGATTTCGTGATTCTGGATACCTCCAACCGGATTTTCATAACCCCCACCAACATCCGAGTGGACACCCGGCAATGCTATCTCTGAGAAATTGGATGGAAGTCCAGCAGGTTCCCGGATACTCGAAAGGGGGAAGTTTCTACGGATCTCATGATGAGCGGTCAGATGAACAATCCTGTCGGCACTGTCCGGCCTGAGATTGACATTAAAATCCAGGTTATTTTGATTTCCGGGAAGATAGAAGCTTCCTACAGTATCGAATAATCCTATAAATCCGACTCTTGCAGTGATATCGCGAGGAAACGCATTTAACTTACGAAAGCTAACTACCGACGTTGACAGGCTCGGCTCATTTATCTCTGGCAAAATTATTGAGGCGGGCCACTCATTAACGAGATTCACGAAATGCCGGGCCAGCGCGGCTCCCCTGCTAAACCCGAATACATCCAACACAACTACATCAGGCTTACTTTCGTCCAGAATGTCGTTGAGTGCAGTGATCGCTGTCTGAATCCGTTTGTGGCCCCCTTCGGGACCTACCCCCAAGGCCAAACCAATTATGTCTTCGCGAGCGTCAAAGCCGTCTGGCGCGATATGCCCGGCAATCGTTCCTGGCCCGGGGATGTAAATCCGCTCTGAATTTGCTCCAGACTCGTAGAGATCAAACAACTTCGCGACATTGGTAATATCCCTATCTGGCAGGTGTTTGTCGTTGTCTTTGTGGTTGGCAGTTCCATCGAAGAAGATGCCTATTCTCAGCGAATTTCCAGCTTTCTCTCGCTTGTTAGGACGAGTAAGAATCTAATCTTGACTATGCTTCAAATCGGCGTCATCGGCACGACTACCGTCTCGCAATTGAGATGGCCCAGTCTTCATTTCTGCATCCAAAAGACCCTCAACTCCACTCTTGGATTCTGCAGCATCAAAAATCCTGCCTAACTTCGCAGGGGCGCTGGATACTCCCGAAAATGACGCCGGCGTGTGAGTATCACCAATAACCACCGACCCCGACCCAATAGTCACACCGCCACACGAAATCGCCCCGCCTGTCACCGCCGCCGGTTTGCCGTTGATCATCACGGTGGACGAACCACCGGTGATGGTGCGGGGATGGGGTGGATGCTTGGGTTTGGAATGGGGTGCCAGCGGGTCGCCTACCCGGGCAACGGGCCTGCCATCAATCAGCACATCGGGGGAACCGGCAATCACCGGCGTGGGCGGGAAACCTTCGTGATCGGAGCCGAGGTCTCCGAGCAGAACAATCGCTTTACTCATGTCGCGTCCTTTGCGTTATTTGCCGGGCCATCCTGGCCCGTTGCGGGTGACCCGGCAGTTTATACTGAAGCACTCTTCCGGCCAAATCGTTCGACCCCAGATTGTGATGCGATCAAGCCGTTGGAAAACGCCAGACCATAGAGGGCCAGGTCGACCCGAAATCCGGGTGGCCGATATTCGCTGTTAACTGTAATATCCGCACAGGTTAACAGCGACAACCCAGAATCAGACCGTCTGACGGAGAATTATCATGCGCAATGCTGACCTCGTCACCCGTGGCCTCAAGTCCGTGTGGCACCCCTGCACCCAGATGAAAGACCACGAAGGCGCCGTGCCCCTGGTGCCCATCAAGCGTGGCGAGGGTGTCTGGCTTGAGGACTTTGAGGGCAATCGATTTATCGATGCCGTCAGCTCCTGGTGGGTCAATCTCTTTGGCCACGCCAATCCGAGAATCAACGCAGCGATCCAGAAGCAGATTGGCGAGTTGGAACACGTCATCCTCGCGGGTTTTACCCACGAGCCGGTGGTCAATCTGTCCGAGCGACTCATCGAGGTTACTCCACCCGGCCTGAACAAAGTCTTTTACGCCGACAACGGCTCCTCGGCCATCGAAGCGGCCCTGAAGATGAGCTTCCACTACTGGAAGAACCACGGCAAACCGGGCAAGAAGAACTTCGTGAACCTGAGCAACAGCTACCACGGTGAAACCCTGGGCGCCCTCGCACTCGGCGATGTATCGCTTTACAAGGACACCTATCAGCCGCTACTGATGGAAGTTCTGACAGCCCCCTCACCGGACGCCTTCAACAAGGAGCCGGGTGAGACCGACGAAGCCTATGCATTGCGCCAGTTTGAGGCCATGGAAAAGCTGCTGGCCGAGAAGCACGACGAAATCTGCGCCGTGGTGGTGGAGCCGCTGATCCAGTGCGCCGGCGGCATGCG
>NZ_DDOI01000045.1:28866-32913 GCF_002341575.1 Marinobacter sp. UBA2498
CAGTCGGGCATCACTCCGGATTTCATGTGCCTGTCCAAGGGGCTCACCGCCGGCTACCTGCCTCTGTCGGTGGTACTGACCACCGATGATGTCTACAACGCCTTCTACGACGACTATGAGACCCTCAAGGCGTTTCTGCACAGCCACAGCTACACGGGCAACCCCATTGGCTGCGCCGTGGCGTTGGCGACCCTGGACATCTTCCGGGATGACAATGTGATTGAGAGCAACCGCGCGCTCTCCACGTGCATGGCCAAATCCGTCGCCCATCTTGCGGAGCACCCCAATGTCGGCGACATTCGCCAGCATGGCATGACCATGGCGGTGGAAATGGTGAAAGATAAAGCGTCGAAAACGCCCTTCCCCTGGCAGGAGCGCCGTGGCATTCGTGTTTACCAGCATGCATTAACCCGCCAGGCCTTGCTTCGCCCCCTGGGTAATGTGGTTTACTTCATGCCGCCTTACGTGATCACCGAAGAACAGATCCGCCATCTGGGCCAGGTTGCGACGGAAGGCATTGAGATCGCAGTTCGCGACTGACAGCCGCCCGGAATCTGAGAGACCAGCTCATGCGCATACCCCGCATCTACACCGATTCCGCCCTCACCGAGGGCGGCACCGCAGCACTTGATGACAACGCCGCACAACATGTGGGCCGGGTATTGCGCATGCAGCCGGGACAGGAGCTGCTGCTTTTCAACGGTGATGGCAACGACTACCCCGCCACCATTTCCAGTGCCAGCAAGAAGAACGTGGAAGTCCAGGTTGGTACCCCGGAAGCCAACACCACCGAATCCCCACTGGAAATCGTTCTCGGCCAGACCCTCTCCAAGGGTGACCGCATGGACTACGCAGTGCAAAAAGCGGTGGAAATGGGTGTTTCCCGCATCGTGCCATTAACCACCGAACGATGCGACGTAAAACTGAAGGGCGACCGGGAAGACAAGCGCCTGCGCCACTGGCAATCCGTTGCCATCAGCGCCGCCGAGCAGTGCGGGCGCGCCCGGGTGCCAGAGATCCTGCCGGTGATGACGGTTTCCGAGTGGCTGGAACACAGCCGCGATTGCGAAGTCCGCCTGGTTCTCCACCACCGCACCGAACACGCCCTGAAGTCCATCATCCCCCCAGAACGGGTGGCTCTCATGATCGGCCCGGAAGGCGGCCTCTCCCCCGAGGAAATCGCCCAGGCGGAAAAAGAAGGTTTCCTGCCGGTGGCCCTCGGCCCCCGGGTACTGCGAACGGAAACCGCCCCAGTTGCGGCCATGGCGCTTTGCCAATGGCTTTGGGGTGACATAGGCAGCTGACCCATCCCGACCGTGCCGCCGTCTCATGTCGGCACGCAAGTCATTGACATGAAGGGGTGCCAACAACATTATCCCTGTCGACTCCGAAAGCAAAAAAACGATCACACGCGAGTAACGGGATGACAAGCCTGCTAAGCACCCAAGAATTCTGGCAATACCTCAGTATCCCGGTCATTGCCGCCCTGATTGGCTGGACCACCAACTGGCTGGCCATCAAGATGACCTTCTACCCGCTGGAATTCATCGGCAAACCACCGCTGCTTGGCTGGCAAGGCATTATTCCCTCGAAGGCCCGTAAAATGGCGGCCATCAGTGTCGATGCCACGATTTCCAAGATCGGAACCGTTCGGGAGATCTTTCAGCAGATCGATCCGAAAGTTCTCGCCACCCATATCGTTCACTCCGTCGAACCCCGCATCGAGGAATACGTGGACGAAATGATGCTCAAGGAATACCCCACCTTCTGGGAAAACCTGCCGGCCTCGGCCAGGAAGATGGTCTACGATCGCGTCCGCAAATCCACGCCCCAGCTCGTGGACAACCTGGTGGAAGATGTCTCCGACAACATTGAAGACCTGCTGGATATCAAGGGCATGGTCATTGAGCGCCTGGCCAGCGACAAGGAGCTGCTGAACCGGATCTTTATCGAGTGCGGTGAGGTGGAATTCCGGTTCATCATCAACTCTGGGCTCTACTTCGGCTTTTTGTTCGGCCTGATCCAGATGGCAGTCTGGTATGTCTATCCGAGCTGGTGGGTGCTGCCGTTCTTCGGTCTTCTGGTGGGTTGGGCAACCAACTGGATTGCCCTGAATGTGATTTTCCGGCCGCTGCACGCCAAAAAAGTCGGCCCCTTCCGGATTCAGGGTCTTTTCCTGAAACGCCAGCCGGCCGTGGCTGAGTCATTCTGCCACATCGTGACCCACGAGATTCTCACCGTTGGCAACATCATCAACGCGATTCTTGATGGGCCCAAGGGTGATCGCGCCCGCAACATGGTCAAGAAGCACATCAAACCGCTGGTGGATGAAACCGCTGGCATGGGCAAGGCGCTGACCCAGATGGCCTTCGGACCCACTGGCTTTGCAACGCTCAAGAACAAGGTTGGCGAGAAGGCCATCGAAATATCACAGACATCGTTCAACAACCCGGTGTTCGAGAAGGACCGGGCCAGAGCCGTCGAATCGATCATGGTCGAGCGGATGATTGCACTGTCTTCCGAAGAGTTTCAGGACTTGCTACGGCCCTGTTTCCAGGAGGATGAAATCAAACTGATCCTGGTGGGCGCATTCCTCGGCTTTGGCGCCGGCATATGCCAACTGGTGTTCGTGTTCGGGGAGTCGTTCCTGTAAATTCCTGCAATAATTCACCGGCTTAAAACCTGTGCAAGGATGCGTCGTACATCTATACTCTCGGAAACGGAGGTTCATTACTTCGAACAGGTTCGACCCGGAGGCAACGGATGCCAGGTTTTCTCTCCTGGATTTCAGGATTATTCCCAAGCAAACAATCTGCACCACCCGCTCCGGAAGCGCGGCTGTTCAATCCATCCCCGGAGAAGCCGGCTACCGACACCCCTGACACCAGCCCGGAGCTTGCCCAACAGCTTGAGGAACATCTGTTCTGCTGGCTGCTGGATGCCGAGCCGGCAGCCCTGCGTGTTGATCTTTCTTCCTACGAGGACGTGCTGAAGGAGCTTTATCAGCGGCTCACCAGCAACAAAATGGAGGAACTGCCCCGCCAACCCATGAGCCTGCCCATGCTCATGCGGGCCCTGTCCGACGAGTCCACAGACCGCCAGCGGCTCACGGAGATCATTCTTGGTGATCCCTCGTTGACCGATCAATTGCTTCAGATTGCCAACAGCCCCTACTTCCGGACCAGCGACCACGCCATTGAATCGGTGGACCAGGCGGTATTTGTACTGGGGGTAGATGGCATCCGGAACGTGATTTCCGCGGCAGTTATGCGCCCCATGATGGCCGCAAGGAACAGCCGGGAAGCGCTGTTTGGTCAGCGTGGCTGGCGCTGGGGGCTGACCTGTGCCCGGGCGGCGGAACTGATCGCCAGAACCCAGGGCGAAGACACCAGTGCACACTTTATGGTAGGCCTGCTGCCCTCACTGGCGTACATCACGATCCGCCGTGAACTTCAGCGAATCTGCCGGTCGCGCACAGCAATCGGCGAACCGGAGCCAGCGCTTATTCGGCATGCTCTGGCCAGATACCAGTGGGCTACCTGCCAGCTCCTGGCGAACGAATGGAACCTTCCCCCCAAGTACCATGCCTACCTGCTGGCCGCGGAACGGCCAGCCCCAAAACAGAAGCACACTCCGCTGACGGACGGCATGGTTATTGGCACACGGGAAGTACTCAGGCACGCCCATCAACGCAACCTCGCAGAAGAGGACCTGCCGAAAGTGGTGCGCTTGACCCCGGATCAGATCAGCAACATTCGCAACGCACTGCAGAAGATGCTTCGGGAAGGCGGCCGTTCAACTGTCAGAAGTTGAGACATGCTCGCTCTCCATCACAGCTCCTGGTTTTTCCTTTGCCTCGTCGCCGCGCAACAACTCCGCAAAGGTTCGTGTTTCCTCCACCTTGCGGACTCCCACCAATTCGGCAGGAATCACTTTCGGGAGCCGATCAACAATCCGATCCTCGTCATGGCGAACAACCCTGAGAACGTCTCCGATCGTTATCAGATCCAGCGCCCGCCCGGGCACCAGTCGATCGCCCTGACTCCC
>NZ_DDOI01000045.1:32964-34479 GCF_002341575.1 Marinobacter sp. UBA2498
GCCAGGCTCAGTAAACCGGCACGGATCAGTTTGTCACTGAGAGCCCGGGTTACCTCACCCGGCACCCTCAGCTGGTATTCCAGTAATTCCTGCTGGGGTGCAGGCTTGCCCTCGCTGAAGGGCTTGGCCACTAGCCACATGGTCGCCAGCGCCACATTTTCCTGCAGCTCTGGTGCCAGTTGCACCTCGCGCCGCTTGGCCACGGAGCCGGGATTCTGCAGATAGAACCCGATGCTGGCGCCCAGCAGGAGAATCATCCAGTTCAGATAGATCCAGATGAGAAGAATAATACCGATGGCGAAACTGGAATAGATTGCCGCGTACTTCGCAGACCCGGCAACGAATGAGGCGAACAGCATGCCGGCCGCCTGCCAGGATACTCCGGCCACCAGACCGCCGATGGCCGCATAACGGAGCTTGACCCGGGTATTGGGCATGAATACATAGACGAATGTGAAAGCGCCAACCACCAGGAAAAACGGGGTGAACCGGCTGGCCACAAGAATCACCGAGCCGAAAGGCTCAATTTCGATGAGCTTCTGGACGATGGTTGAGGAAAAAATGGTCGCGCTGACGCCAATGGCCGAAACCATCAGAAGCGGTCCCACCATGATCACGCTCAGATAATTGCTGAATCGCTGCGCCATGGAACGCATGTCTGGCACGCGCCAGATCATGTTGAAGGAACGCTCGATTTTCTGGAGCAGCGACACCACCGTGTAAACCAGAAGAGCCAGGCCTACCGATCCCAGCACGCCGACTTTCATATTATCCACGAAGCCAAGGATCTGTTCGGCAAGATCAATCCCCTGCGGTCCCAGCGGTTCAAAGAACTGGAACAGGAACGGCTCCATCCGCTGATGCACTCCCAGCGCCTTCAATACCGAGAAGCTAAGGGCAAGCAGAGGCACGATACTCAGCAGGGTTGTGTACACAAGACTCATGGCATGGAGAGTCAATTGTCCACTGAGAACATCCCGGGCCATCGCATAGGCAGTGCGGCCGACCTTGTACAACCAGGTCCAGGGCCAACTCTGGGGCGGATTGGGATTCGCCAGAATCCAGCGCTCAGCTGCCTGAAGCCGGTCTTTTAATTGGAATGAAGCCACTTTAGGTCCTGTCGTTCCATGTTTTGTTCAGATTATCAGTCAGATATCCGGTGTAACCAGAGTATGGCCGATTAACGGCAGTTTGCGAGGGACACACATCCAATATAACCATATCATCATTTATTACCTCCTCTTATAACAGATCTTCTGTAAAAAGGCCGCTATTCAAGAAATGGTATTTTCTGACCAGGTATTTTCTTATGCGAATCAAACTTGCTCTGGGCGTTGCTGCACTTACCGCCTTCTCACCGATGACTGCCCTGGCCACCAACGGCTATTTCAGTCACGGCTACGGCACCATCAGCAAAGGCATGGCCGGCGCAGGCACTGCGCTGTCCCAGGACAGCATTGCAGCGGCAACCAACCCGGCCGGTATGGCTTTTGTCGGGAACCGGATTGACGGTGG
>NZ_DDOI01000045.1:34655-34881 GCF_002341575.1 Marinobacter sp. UBA2498
CGTTCTCATTGCAGCCGGGCACTTACAAAAGCAGCCGCACCGGTGTAAACCTTGAGCAGCTATTTATTGCCCCGACCTGGTCCTGGGAGTTCTCCGACAACCAGGCCTTCGGCATTTCACCAGTCATTGCCTATCAGCGTTTTGAAGCTGAAGGCCTGCAGAGCTTCGCGCCATTCTCTCCAGACCCGGGCGCACTCTCCAACAACGGCACCGACGATGCCTGGGG
>NZ_DDOI01000048.1:0-424 GCF_002341575.1 Marinobacter sp. UBA2498
TGATGCGGAAATAGGTGGACAACTCCATGGGGCAGCGAACGCCCTTGGGTACATAGACAAACGTACCGTCGGAGAAGACCGCGGAGTTCAGCCCGGCGAAAAAGTTGTCACCGGCCGGCACTACCGAGCCCAGGTATTTTTTGACCAGCTCCGGGTAATCCTGGATCGCTTCGGAGATGGAACAGAAAATAACGCCGGCCTTGGCCAGTGGCTCCTTGAACGTTGTTGCTACGGAAACCGAATCGAAGACGGCATCAACAGCCACGCCCGCCAGCTTTTCACGCTCGTGCAGGGGGATGCCCAGCTTTTCGTAGGTTTTCAGCAGTTCCGGATCCACTTCGTCCAGGCTCTGGGGCATGTCTTCCGGACGCTTGGGCGCGGAGTAATATGAAATCGAGTTGTAGTCGATTTTCGGATAGCCCAC
>NZ_DDOI01000048.1:562-1119 GCF_002341575.1 Marinobacter sp. UBA2498
GGTAGGCTTTCAGCCGCCACTCCAGCATCCATTCCGGTTCTTTCTTGAGGCCGGAAAGGCGGGCGATAACGTCTTCATTAAGGCCGGGTTCGAATGTGTCGGATTCAATGTCTGTTACAAATCCGTATTCGTATTCCCGTTTGATCAGCTCGTTCACCTCGGTGTCGGTGGTCGCCATGATCGTCGCTCCGTATTCTCTCATCGCGGGCTTGTGCCCTTGGTGTCGCCGGCAGCCTCATGAATGGGCTGTCGATCGGATGTCATCAGTTTGGGTGTTGCAGTGATCGCTCATCCTGTGAGTACGCCCTGCAATCGCTTTTTGGATGACGGATTTCCAAAGCTGATGCTGATAATTAAGCAGAAAAGCAGCTTGAATCCATCGCTTCTGGGCAGCGATTATACAATACCAGAGTAAAATAGTCAGGTATTAATTTGAACGTGGGGTGATTATACCTTAATCGGCCTTTGGGGCACTAAGAGGGTGGTAATGAGGCTGATAGTCAGGTTCTTGCAGGACTGGAGTTTTTGAGAAGGACGCCAAGCGGGATTGCCTCCCA
>NZ_DDOI01000048.1:1177-14616 GCF_002341575.1 Marinobacter sp. UBA2498
CGCCAAGCGGGATTGCCTCCCAAAACACGCCGTGAACCCATCCCTGGGGGCTCGGCATTGCCATCCATGGCAATGCACGGTTTTGGGAGGCAATCCCGCTTGGCGCCTCAGACTAATTGCTAGTCGCCGGTAGCCAGGAGTCTGGTGAGGTAGCTGTGCTCCAGAGTTTGTGGAAGATTAGCCGGTTTTGGAATCCGCACGATATGCCCGCTGCCCGGCGCATAGTCCATGGCCTGGCCGTTTCGGTTCTCCATGACATTAGCCGAGAACCGGATGTTGCCGGCCGGGCTGATCAGTTCCAGTTGGTCGCCGGGGGCGAATTTGTTCTTCACGTCTATGGTCAGCCACTGGTCATCCTTGCCGGTAATGGTGCCAACCACCTGCTGGGTGCCAAGGAATGAGGAGCCCTGTTCGTAGGTCTGGTATTCCCGGGGCATATGGCGGCGCAGGAAGCCTTCGGTATAGCCCCGGTTGGAGAGGGCTTCCAATTCGTCCATCAGGTTCATGTCGAACGGCTTGCCCTGCATCGCCTCGTCGATGGCACGGCGGTAGACTTGGGTAGTGCGTGCCACGTAGTAGGTACTTTTGGTTCGGCCCTCAATTTTCAGGGAATGAACGCCCATCTTTGCCAGTTCAGCAACGTGTTGAACGGCTCTCAAATCCTTTGAGTTCATGATGTAGGTGCCGTGCTCGTCTTCATAGGCGGGTATGAATCCGCCCGGGCGGTTGGGCTCTTCCAGCAGGATTTCTTTCGGTGCCACTTCCTGTACGTCGCCGCCGCCACAGGTGGCGATCAGGTCGCCGGTCTGGTCGTGGCCGTGCTGGACCTGTTTGTAGTTCCAGCGGCAGGCGTTGGTGCAGGCACCCTGGTTGGCGTCCCGGTGGTTCATGTAACCCGAGAGCAGGCAGCGGCCAGAATAAGCCATGCACAGGGCGCCGTGAACGAAGACTTCGAGCTCCATCTCCGGGACCCGTTCGCGGATCTCGCGAATTTCATTCAGGGCCAGTTCACGGGAGAGGATGACTCGGCTGATTCCCTGACGCCGCCAGAACTCTACCGTGGCCCAGTTCACCGCGTTGGCCTGTACTGAAAGATGGATGGGTTGGTCTGGCCATTTTTCCCGCACCAGCATGATCAGGCCGGGATCTGACATGATCAGCGCGTCGGGTTTTTGTTCCAGTACTGGCGCCAGATCCCTCAGATAGGACCGCACCTTGTCGTTGTGAGGTGCTATGTTGGAGACAAGGTAGAACTGTTTGCCCAGTTCGTGGGCCCGTTCAATGCCCGCGCCAAGCGCTGCAACGTCTTTGAAACTGTTGTTTCTTACTCTCAGCGAATAGCGCGGCTGGCCGGCGTAGACCGCATCGGCGCCATAGGCAAAGGCGGTTTCAAGGTGTTCGGGGGTGCCCGCGGGGGCGAGCAGTTCCGGGGTGTTCATAGTGGCTCCGGGCGATTCTGAAAACGGGGCATTCTGCCGCATGCCGTCGGCCGTTCCCTTGATCCTGCTCAAAGGTCTTATTGATTGTTTTCGGCTAACATGTGTACGCTCACGGTTCGGACTTTTCGGGCCGAAGCGTTGCAAAGGAGGAATTCAGGATGGCATCAAAGCCTCTGACGCCAGAGGTGGCGCGGGCTTCGCTGAGTGTCAGGGTCAGTTCCCTGATCAGTGTGCAGCTTGCTCGTGGCAAAGTTGGTGTGGAAGTCGTGGCGTCGCAGTTGCATATGAGCCGCTACACGTTGCACAAAAAACTGAAGCGTGAAGGGCTGACATTCGCCCGTTTGCTTGAGGATGTTCGCCGCAGGCAAGCGCTGACCTACATGCAAGACAGGACCAAACCGCTGGTGGAGATTGCCGAGCAGCTCGGTTTTTCGGAGTTGAGCGCATTCAGCCGGGCTTTCAAGCGCTGGATGGGAACATCCCCGGCTGAATATCGCTCTGTCAGGCTTTCCTGATCCGGATCAGACCTTTTTGAACACCAGAGAGGCATTGGTGCCGCCAAAGCCAAAGCTGTTGCTCATCACCAGGTCCAGTTTCTGGTTATCCATGCGTTCCCGAACGATCGGGTAGCCTTCGGCCCCTTCATCAAGGTCCTGGATATTTGCCGATGGAGCAATAAAGCCGTCACGCAGCATGATGAGGCTGTAGATAGCCTCATGCACGCCCGCCGCGCCAAGAGCGTGGCCGCAAAGGGGTTTGGTGGAGCTCAGCGGCGGGATCTTGTCGCCAAACGTCTCTTTCAATGCTTTCAGCTCGGTGATGTCTCCGGCCGGGGTGCTGGTGCCGTGAGTATTCACGTAGCTGATTTCGCCATCCAGGTTCTTCATTGCCTGCTTCATGCAGCGCACTGCGCCCTCGCCACTCGGGGCAACCATGTCGGCGCCATCGGAAGTTGCACCGAAGCCGACGAGCTCTGCCAGGATGTTTGCGCCCCGCGCTTCTGCGTGCTCCAGCGCTTCAAGGGCCAACACACCGCCACCACCAGAAATCACGAAGCCGTCCCGGTTCGCGTCATAGGTGCGTGACGCCAGTTCAGGCGTGTCGTTGTATTTCGTCGACAGGGCGCCCATTGCATCGAACAGCAGGCTCAGGGTCCAGTGGATATCTTCGCCTCCGCCGGCAAACATGACATCCTGGCGCCCGAGAGCGATCAGATCGGCGGCATGGCCGATCGAATGCGCGCTGGTAGCGCAGGCAGAGGTGATGCCGTAGTTGATGCCGCGAATGCCAAATCCGGTTGCCAGTGACGCGTTGATCGCACTGCCCATGGTGCGCGGCACGCGATAGGGCCCGACACGGCGGATACCGCGGTCGCGATGGGTATCGATGGAATCCAGCAGCTCAACCGTCGAGGCGCCGCCCTGGCCAAAGATGATACCAGTGGTGTCGGCCTTGATGTGCTCATCGGTCAGCCCGGCCTGCTCGATAGCCTCAAGCATCGCCAGATAGGTGTAACCGGAAGCGGGGCACATGAAACGCCACAGTTTCCGGTCAATCAATTCGGGCAGGTTCAGGTTGATCTGGCCGCAGATGTGGCTGCGCAGACCATTGTCCCGGGCTTCTTCGCTAAAGCCGATGCCAGAACGGGATTCCCTGAGTGACTGTGCGACTTCCTTCTGGTTGGTACCAAGGCTGGAAACAATGCCCATACCGGTGATTACAACACGACGCATCCTGTTAACTCCTAAAAATCATCGGTCGAGGTGAACATGCCGACCCGCAGGTCTTTGGCTGTGTAGATTTCCCGGCCATCTACTTCCATCCGGCCATCGGCAATTGCCATGGTCAGTTTGCGCCTGATCACGCGTTTGAGATCCAGACGGTAGGTGACTTTCTTGGCCGTCGGCAAGACCTGGCCAGTGAACTTCACTTCACCGGCGCCCAATGCGCGGCCTTTCCCTTCACCGCCACCCCAGGCGAGGAAGAAGCCTACCAGCTGCCACATGGCATCGAGGCCGAGGCAGCCCGGCATCACGGGATCATCAACGAAGTGCACCTTGAAGAACCACAGGTCCGGATTGATGTCGAGCTCCGCTACCAGGCTGCCCTTGCCGTAGAGGCCGTCGTCGTCCGCAATGTGCGTGACGCGGTCAAACATCAGCATCTCGTTGATGGGCAGGCGCATGGAGCCGGGGAAGAGCTCGCCATGGCCGCATTTGATCAGGTCTTCTTTATCAAAATGATCCGGGTTCATAGTGCCAGTGTCTCTGTTACAAAATGATTTCCTCATACTTTAGCTCGAATTTCGCGAGGAGCTATTGACCTTTAGTGGATGATTGCCGGTTTGAAGTTCCCGGATTTTGTCTGTTTACCCCGTTTGATGGTCATCAAGGTGGTCNNGTGGATGATTGCGACCGGAGAGTTCCCCGATTTGGCCGGATTCCCCTGTTTGATGGTCATCAAGGTGGCTTTGCGGCCCGTTGAATACACTCTTCCCGAGTCTGTCTCCGTTTATCCGGAGTTCGATATTGGTAAGGAGGATCTATGTCCGGGAATGAGGAAACCATTGAAGGCAGTGTTCGGCGCAAGGGGGACCGGGTGATGGTTCACCTGGAACGGGAGATCGGGCACGGGCCGGAAACGGTCTGGAAGATGCTGACCGATTCGGTGTGTCTCGCCGAGTGGCTGGCACCGGGCACGCTGGAGGCGAGACAGGGTGGTCGCGTTCAGCTGGATTTTGGCAACAGTGGCATGCCGATTGACTGTCGGATCACGGATTGCCAGCCGAATCGCCGCCTGGCCTATTCCTGGAGCTCCAACGATACGCCGGAACGTCCGTTGATATGGGAGCTTGAGCCCACCAGCGAGGGAACCCGACTGTCCCTGAGCCTGCTGTTGCCCAACGACGATCTGGTGCCCATTGCCTGCGCTGGCTGGGATGCGCATCTGGAAATGCTGCTGGCGGCACTTGAGGGAATCAGTATTCATTTTCCGGCCGCTCGATTTCGGGAAGCGAGGGCGAGGTTCGAGGAACTGGTCAGGGAGCAATTAGCCGCCTGACCAGCGGCTCAGCCTTCGCGGCCATCCGGCCTTGGGCTCGCCAGGATTCCGGTGTAGCGGTAAAGGAACACGCCGAAAGCAAACAGCCAGAGCAGTGTGCTGCTGCCAATGCCGGGGTGCCAGGGGATAAATTCAAAGGCGGTAAGTACCCGAATCAGCGCCGCCAGATGGATCGCAAGGAACGCAAGCACCATGCCTTTGGGCAGCACCAGTGGCCTGCCGCTGTGGCCGAGGGCGACTCGGGCAATAACTCCGAGAATGAGGCACGCGACCGCGCCGGTTCCGGCGGCGTGACTCCAGGCGTTGGAAGGCCAGCCTGCGAACAGTGTGCCCGCCAGCAGGAACAGGGACACCGGCACCCACAGTATGGACAGGTGCAGGATCCAGAGCAGTGGTTCCTGGCGAACCAGCCAGCCTTTCCAGCCAGCAAGACGCACCAGCATAAGCACACCAGACAGCAGGGCCAGCACACCGGTCACCGTTTGCCAGCCCGTGACCAGTGATGCCATCAGGAGAATCAGGCTGAACACCGTTGCCATATCCAGTGCGGGCACCGTTTTTACAGCGGTACTGTCGAGGCCCCGCTGACGCAGCCATCCGGTTGAAAATGCCGGAGTGATGCGACCGCCGATAATGCTGATCAGTGCCATGGCCATGATCAGAGCGCCATAGCTGAAGGCCATCTCGAGCCGGGTTACAAATCCGATCTGCATCAGCCAGAGCAGACCGAGTACCACCATGATCATCAGTTGCCGCTTTTGCCGCGCGTGCCAGATTCGCCAGCCGGCATCCACCATCACCAGGGGCAGGAATGCCAGATTCACGCCCTGAACCAGCCAGTAAGGCAGGTCAGCACCGGTTGCCAGCAGTACACGGCCGGCCAGCCAGACGCCCCAGAGCAGCACCAATCTGAATCCATGAGTTCGTTCTGTCTGGGTCCAAACACACACTGCGGTTAACAGGAACCCCGCGATCGCTCCCGACAGAAAGCCAAACAACATCTCGTGCTGGTGCCAGAATAACCCGGGCATGGCCAGTGGAAGACTGATAACACCATTGACCTGCATCACCCAGAGGGGAATGACGGCAAGGGCCAGAACGGTCATGGACAGAAAGAAAATCCGAAAGGGGTAGGAAAATAATTGGCTGACGCTGACCGGCGCCCGTTCAGGGGAAGTAGGAATGGCCCGCATAGATGTCTCCCATATACATGTATTCTGTGTATATGTTAAACCCTGACAACCGCGTTAACCATACCTGCTTGTAGGTAGATTGCGTACAATGCGGCAAAACGCCTGTTAACTAAGGAACTTTCATGACCGCGTACATGATTCTGAAACACCTGCACGTGACCACCGCGTACCTCACCATCACACTCTTTGCCCTGCGTCTGCTCCTGGACGCCGTCGGAAGACCTGGGTGGCGACAGACACCGCTGCGGTTTATTCCCCACATCAACGACACCATTTTGCTGGTGGCGGCGATCTCTCTGGTTTTTGTGGCCGGGTACGCTTCGGCCATGCCGGGTTGGCTGATTGCCAAAATTGTCTTACTGGTCGGCTACATTATTGCTGGCGTGTTCGCTCTGAAAACCACCCTCGGAAAGCCCGTTCGAATTTCCGCGGCGGTACTGGCCCTGGTGCAGGTTACGGCCATTCTTCATTTGGCCCTGGCCAAGCCGTTCTGAGTCAGCGCTTTTCGCTGATCTGCTTCGTCAGCTCCGCCAGTTGTACCTGAACGGCCTGGAGCTGGCGGGCAATTTCGTCCCGCTCATCGTGGGCCTTCTGGGCCTGCTTGGCGTTCTGCTCCTCACTCATAACCTCCAGGATTGCCCCGATCATCATATTCAGGAAAACAAACGCCGTCAGGAATATGAAGGTGATGTAGAAAACCCAGCTCAGCGGATACTGCTCCATGGTGGCGTACATCACATCCGTCCAGTCCTCGAAGGTAGCCACCCGGAAGAGTGTCAGCATGGCAATGGCCACGTCGCCCCAGAGCTCCTCGTCCACGCTGGCGAAGAACATCGAACCCATGGCCGCGTAAATGTAGAAAATGATGAACATCAGCAGGGCGATGTAGCCCATGCGCGGAATCGCTTTTAACAGCGAGTTGATCAGGAACCGGAGTTCCGGAACTACAGACACCAGGCGCAATACCCGGAACACCCGCAACAGACGCCCCAGCAACACCGCTTCGGAGTTATCCAGAGGAATCAGGCTGCCGATTACCACCAGGGTGTCGAACAGGTTCCAGCCGTCGAACAGAAATCGCTTTTTGTTGGCGCATACACCAAACCGGAACAGGATTTCCACCAGGAAAAACAGGGTGATGGCGTTGTCCATGACGATCAGCGATTTTTCCACCAATGGCGGCAGATCATAGGTTTTGGCGCCAATGGTCAGTGCCGACAGGATGATGATGGTAATGACTGCGCCCTGAAAAACCTTGCTGGACTCAATGCGGCGGAGTTTCTCGAAACCGGAGGCGGGGCTTATTTGGGACGACATGGCAGACTTCGGCTCCAGATAATTCGGGGGGAGGGCGGAATTCTAAAGGGCTGCGACGGAATTGGATAGCCTGAATGATGGTCGGACGCCCCTGACAGCGAAGCGGCCGTAAGTAATAAGCATGATTTATTCGGCTTGATCAGAAATATTCATTCGTGCGATGGGCAAACCCTTCCCACAATCAGGTCACAAACAACAATACCAAAAGCGAGTGACATTCCATGGAAGACAGACCGGAGTTAGCCGGCTGGCGCTGGGGCTGTTCACCTTCCGCGTGCCGTTTTACCACACGCGCCTGTGCTGGTCCGAGTTCCTGCAGGGGCTGTTTGTTTCTGCCGCCACAGGCCTGGCATTGATCCCCGTGATGACCGCCTTCTTTGGCCTGAGTTTTGAAGAAGCCGTTGCACTCTCAATGATTCACGCCTCCCTGATTGCCTCGATTGCGGCGCTCAAGCGGGTCTTCGTGGATGACGCCGAACGCTTTCTGCTTGAGCAGCCAATTGCCACGGGTCTTGCCTGCGCCTACATCGCCATGTCGATTCCGAGGGATAACGCGTCCCGGGGCACGGTGGTTCTGATTGGCGCCGCGCTGGCATTCTTTGAACCCTGGATGGGGCTGTTGATTGGCGTTGTTGCGACTCTGGCACTGGTGGGCTGGGACCGTAGCCCGGATCCGATTCCTCACGACGAGTGACGCGCCGATGGCAGATCCCTGGTGTCAGCCCGCCTGGCTCAGGATGATCTGCCATTCCTCCTCGCCCACGGGCATCACAGAGAGCCGGTTACCCTTCCGGACTAGAGGCAGGTTTTCGAGCCCGGCCATGGATTTCAGCTCCTCTAGCGGGATCAAACTTGGCAGGGTGCGGACATACTTCATGTCGACAGCCTGCCAGCGAGGCTTTTCCCTGGTGCTCTTGCCATCGTAGTAGGGCGATTCCGGGTCAAACTGGGTTGGGTCCGGATAGGCGCTGCGAATAACCGTCACGATGCCGGCAATCCCGATGTGCTTGCAGCTGGAGTGGTAGAGGAAAACCTCGTCGCCCTCCGCCATTTGGGCCAGGAAATTCCGGGCCTGGTAGTTACGCACTCCGTCCCACGGGATCACACCGTCCGGGGCTTTCGCAAAATCTTCTATGCCGCATTCTGCAGGTTCTGATTTAACCAGCCACTTGGCCATGATGTTTCTCCCATTTACCGAATCAGCCTCATTCCAGTCCCCGCGATTATACGAAAAAGCCCCGCAGTGCGGGGCAACGAGGGGCAATCAATCAAGCGGCGTCAGGATTGGCCGGCTGTTGGCGGTGGCGCCAGAGGTTCTTTGGGTTTTTTGCGGTTCAGTGGATAAAACAGCTGTGGCGAGGCCAGTTCCGGCAAATCCGTTCTTTCCTCGTTGGCGGCCCACTCCACCCGCTCGGCAGAGCGGATCGCGTAGTGCATCCACGCCAGGGCAGCTGCGACGATCACAAACATCAGCATAAAGCAGCTCTGCCAGATGCCCGTAAGGTCGTTCAGTACGCCGAAGGTCAGTGGCAGGATAAATCCTCCGAGCCCGCCGATCATGCCAACTACACCGCCTACGGCGCCGACATGCATGGGGTAGTAAACCGGAATGTGTTTGTACACCGCTGCCTTGCCCAGGGACATAAAGAATCCGAGGATAAAGATCAGCGCCACGAACATGGGCAGGTTCATGGCCAGGGTAAAGCGGATATCACCATCAATTCCCTGAACCACGTAATCGGTGGGCGGATAGCTCAGCAGAAACGTGCACAGAACCGACGCTCCGAAGGTCCAGTACATCACCCGGCGGGCGCCGAAACGGTCCGACATCCAGCCGCCCAGAATCCGGAACAGGGAAGCAGGGATGGTGTAGAGCGCGGCAATGATGCCGGCGGTTTTGATGTCCAGGCCGTAGACGCCAATCAGGAAGTGCGGCAGCCAGAGGGCCAAAGCCACAAAGGCGCCGAACACAAAGAAGTAGTACAGGGCAAAGCGCCAGACCCTCAGCTCCCGTAGGGGTTCCATCTGCTCCAGGAAGGTTTTGGCCTTGCTGCCAGCCCGCTCTGCGGCCAGGGGATCTTCCTTGGCCAGCAGAATGAAAACGACGCCCATGATCGCCAGCACCGTGGCGTAGATCTGCGCGGTGCTTTCCCAGCCGAATGCCACCAGCAGGAACGGGGCCCCGAAATTGGTCACCGCTGCGCCCACGTTGCCCGCACCGAAAATGCCCAGGGCTGTGCCCTGCCGCTCCGGTTCAAACCAGGCCGCTGTGTAAGCCACCCCCACGATAAAGGCACCGCCTGCCAGGCCAACGCCCAGAGCCCCTACCAACAGCATGAGGTAAGTGGTTGCGAAGGTGAGCAGGTACACGCAGGCGGCGGTCGTAAGCATCAGAATGCCGAACACCCAGCGGCCGCCGTACCGGTCTGTCCATATTCCCAGGAAAAGTCGACTTATCGAGCCGGTGAGAATCGGGGTCGCCATCAGCAGCCCCAGCTGGGTATCCGACAGCCCGAGATCCTCGCTGATGCGGATCCCGATGATGGAGAAAATGGTCCACACCGCGAAACACAGTGTGAAGGCAAATGTGGATAAACCGAGCGCACGGTATTGCGCTGGCTTTGACGGGGTATTGGCCATGCTCCGCTCCCTCCGCTTGCTCATCAATTGAGGTCTGAAAACACTTCTTAAACCTTACCAAAACCAGGGTTTTTCCATGCGGGGCATTGGAGGTACCTCCTGCTGGGTGCAGTGGTGGTAGGCAATCAGAGGGTTTTGGGGGCAGGGGGATAGACCCCTGATTGCTCTGGTGGGGTACGCGCTCTCAGCGTTGATTTACGTCAATTATGGGCGGCCCCGGAGTGTGGGCTAATGCTGACAGATATCAATGGATGCCCCTTGAAATAGCCTTTGAAAGGGTACCGAAAGCGCCCTTTGGAGAACTCAAAAATGAAAATCATGATTGCCTACGACGGCTCGCGAAATGCCAGGTTGGCGCTGGCCCAGACCATCACCATGTTCCGCGACCTCAAACCGGTCATTACCCTCGTGGCCGTTGCCGAAAACCCCCGCGACATCACCTCGGGAAACGAGGACATGTTCCAGGAAGAGTTGAACGATCTGAAAAAGCACATCGCCGAGGCCATGGAGGTGTGTGAGCAGGAACAGATCTCCGTCGAAAACATGCTTCTGGAGGGCGACGCCCGAAAGATGTTGCTGTTCGCAGCGGAGAAAAAGGTTCATCCGGACATGCTGGTTATCGCCCGCCACAGCCATGAGCCTGACGGCGGTTTTATTGCCCGCTCACTGACTTACTTCGTGGACGAACTGGATTACATGACCTTCGGCAGCGTGAGTTCCTTCCTTGCCCGTCGCATCCAGTGCCCGCTTCTTATTCTGCCCAGCCGTTGAGTCTGGCTATAACCGTTTCTGTATCTGAAAGCCCAGGGAGGCTGACATGAAAGTCGCAGACGTTTTCCACGTCAAAAATCCGGAAGTCAGGGCTCTGCACCTGACCTGGATCGCATTCTTTATAACTTTCTACGTGTGGTTCAACATGGCGCCGCTGGCATCCAGTATGCTCAAAAGCGTCAACTGGCTCACCGCGGATGATCTTCGCCTGTTTGCCATCGCCAACGTAGCGCTGACCATACCTGCCCGGATTATCGTGGGCATGGCCCTGGACCGCTTCGGCCCCCGCCGGGTGTTTTCGGTACTAATGGTATTGATGGCCATCCCTGCCCTGGTATTTGCGTTCGGCAACACCATGACCCAGCTCCTGGTCAGCCGCCTGGTGCTCAGCTCCATTGGTGCCAGCTTTGTGGTGGGTATCCACATGACCGCCATGTGGTTCAAACCGAAAGACATCGGCTTTGCCGAAGGCTTCTATGCCGGTTGGGGCAATTTCGGCTCGGCCGCTGCGGCTATAACTCTGCCAACCATTGCACTGCACATGTACGGTGGTGAAGACGGCTGGCGCTGGGCCATCGCCCAGAGCGCAATCGTGATGGCGGCGTATGGTGTGTACTACTGGTTTGCGATTACCGACGGCCCGGCGGGCACCGTTCATCGCAAGCCGCGCAAGGCCGTGGCTCTGGAAGTCAGCAGCTGGGGGGACATGATCAAGTTGATCCTCTGGACCATTCCCCTGGTGGGCGTTCTGGGCATCCTGGTATGGCGAATCGAGAACATGGGGTACCTGAGTGCGACCGGAGCCGCTATCTGTTACGCGGTGATCGTGGCCATTGTCTGCTATCAGATTATCCAGATTCTCCGGGTTAATATTCCCTTGCTGAAACAGGGTGTGCCCGAGGACGACAAGTACCCGTTCAACAGCGTTGCAGCTCTGAACAGCACCTACTTCGCCAATTTTGGTGCCGAGCTGGCGGTGGTGTCCATGCTGCCGATGTTCTTCGAGGAAACCTGGAGCCTGAGTGCGACCGCAGCCGGCCTTATCGCTGCCTCCTTCGCTTTCGTGAACCTGGTGGCACGCCCAATGGGTGGCCTGGTTTCAGACCGTATGGGCAACCGCCGGTTTGTGATGCTCAGTTACATGTTCGGCATCTCGGTGGGCTTCGCGCTTATGGGCCTGATGAACTCTAACTGGCCGCTGATTATTGCCGTGGGTATTACCGTATTCACCTCGTTCTTCGTGCAGGGTGCCGAGGGCGCCACCTTTGGCATCATACCCTCTATCAAGAGGCGCCTGACCGGCCAGATCTCCGGCATGGCGGGCGCTTATGGTAACGTGGGTGCGGTGGTGTACCTGACCATCTTCACCTTCGTAACCCCGACCCAGTTCTTCTACATCATTGCCGGTGGCGCGTTTGTCAGTTGGTTGCTGTGCATCATGTGGCTGAAGGAGCCGGAGTCAGGCTTTGCCGACGAATACCAGGTGTCCTCTGTGGATCTCCAGATCGAAGAGGAAGAGCGTCGCCGGCAGGCTGCCGCTACCAGCTAACCCGGAACGGTTGAAGAAAAGGCCGCCGAGGCATTGCCCGGCGGCTTTTTTGCGTTTGAAGGGACATCATTTTGGGGGCCAGGCCTGTCTTACTATGACCACGGATCAGAAGTGGTCGTAGCCGAATTTCATGTAGGTGATTCCAGGGCTCAGAACCAACCGCCAGGCCAGTTCGATATCGTCGCTGCACTCCTGGTCATAGGCTCTTACGGTGTCCGTCAGGCAGTCGAGCCAGAGGTCGTAGAGGTAGGGCTTGATGCTCAGATGGCGGGCGCTGTGCAGGCAGGCAATTCGATGAAGGACATCGTCAACGTTGCCGCTGGCGTAAAAGGCTACGAGGCTGAAAAAGGATTTCTTCAGCATACTCCGCTGAACGGCCATATCGGTATTGCGAAACAGTGCCCGGACCTCGGGAGAAGACATCAGGAACCGGCGATAGAAGCCTTCAAAGAAGTCAGGCACCTCGGGTGGGGTCTGTAGGACACGCTCGTAGCTCGCGTCGAATAGCTCTTCGAAGGACATGGCAGGCTCCCTGGTTCTCTTGGGATTAAATCCAATATCCTGAATCTAGCATTTGCCAGCGTGCGCGTCATTTTGTGCAGGTAAGGAGGTAGCCTTTGATGGAAAGCAGGCATAAAAAAACCGGCGCCCTTCACGGACGCCGGCTGTTACTTGAACCCTGTATCAGGGGTTCTTGATGTACGCATCCTTGCGCAGGTAGAACCACCAGTTAACCACCAGACAGAGTGCGTAGAACACCGCAAAGCCGTACATGGCCACCTCTGGGGTGCCGGCCTGGATTTCCTGGCCCATCACCCTGGGGGCGATAAACGCGCCGTAGGCGGCAACCGCAGAGGTCCAGCCCAGAACCGGGCCTTTCTGCTGCTGGTTGAAGATGAAACCGATGCTGCGGAAGGTGGAGCCGTTACCGATACCACTGGCCGCAAACATGATGATGAACAGGATCAGGAACGGTGCAAAGTAGGCGTTCGGATCAGTGGAGTTGTAGGCCAGCATCATCACGTAGCCGGTGGCCACGGAGGCTGCGACCATCACAACCGAGATGATCTGGGTAACGATGGATCCACCCACCTTGTCGGAAATCCAGCCGCCCACCGGGCGAATGAGCGCGCCAACAAACGGCCCCATCCAGGCCCAGGTCAGTGCGCTCGGCGCATCAGGGTTGACCACACGGGTTACCGTGCCATCGGCTGCCACTTCCATCATGTTGCCGAAGATAACGGTAATGGACAGCGGCAGGGCAGCGGAGAAGCCGATGAATGATCCAAAGGTAAGGATGTAGAGCACGGTCATGGACCAGGTGTGCTTGTTGCTGAAGATTGCAAACTGGGCCTGGATGTTGGGCTTGATATCGCCGGGGATCAGCCGCAGAAGAATCAGTGTGAGCACGATGGTCAGGGGCAGGGCCAGCCACATGTTCAGCACGCTGAGGGCCCAGACGCCTGCGAT
>NZ_DDOI01000048.1:14743-20999 GCF_002341575.1 Marinobacter sp. UBA2498
AGCGGGTTGCCCGGATTCGGGGTAACCACTTTCAGGTTGTTCATGCCAAACCAGCCGGCAAACGCCAGCGGAATCAGAAACACCAGCCAGATAAACCCGGCGTTCTGGATCCAGGTATCGGTACCCGCCTCAATGCGGCCAATCAGCGTGCCGCTGGGGCTCTGCAGCTGCATAGGGTCACCGGCCAGGGCGCCGAAGATACCCACGGTCATGACCAGTGGGATGACCACCTGCATGGTGGTGACGCCGAAGTTACCGAGACCGGCGTTCATGCCGAGGCCATAGCCCTGCTTGCTTTTCGGGTAGAAGGTACTGATGTTGCTCATGGAGCAGGCGAAGTTACCGCCGCCGATACCGGATAGCAGTGCCAGGGCCTGGAACACGATAAACGGTGTATCCGGGTTCATCAGGGCGATGCCGGTACCGGCAGCAGGAATCATCAGGAGGGCAGTGGTCAGGAACACCGTGTTTCGTCCGCCGGCGATCTTGATCATGAACGAGGCGGGGATCCGCAGGGTGGCGCCAGACAGGCCTGCAATCGCAGACAGTGTAAACAGTTGCTCAATGCTGAAAGGAAAACCCAGGTTCTTCATCTGGGTGGTGATCATCCCCCACATCAGCCAGACGGCAAAGCCCATCAGCAGGCTGGGGATGGAAATCCACAGGTTGCGGGAAGCAATGCGCTTGCCCTCCCGCTCCCAGAATTCTTCGCTCTCGACATCCCAGTGTTCGATGTCTGCGTTGGTTTTGGCCATGATTTTGACTCCCTCGGTTAACGTGCCCTTGGCCCCGTTTCTGGTGGCGCTCGGGCTTCTCGACACCATTGTGCAAAGCGAGGCGGGGAGTCATGCTTGATATTTCTCAAGGACAAAATGACGTGTCAGAAGGTGAGTTTTTTGATGAAAATCCAGGCGCGCTTCAGATCGATAAAATCTATTAAAATCAAATGGGTGCGATAGTGATATCCCGAAGTGGGTAGGCGTTATGGATGCTGGCGCAGTGGAGGTAGCCAATCATTTCCGGCGGTTCTGGCTATCCCGGAACAGTAAAATCGTCTGCAGCGCCACAAAACCGTAGATGCAGGACCAGCTCGCCGATGCCAACCAGAGTGCAACCGGTTCAAGAAAAGGCGCGTTGCCCGCGTAGAGTCGGGCGACTGCCGCAATGGCCATGCCCGAGGCGATGCCAACAACCTGCCAGATGGGTGGTGTCATTCGTCTGGCTCGCTGCCAGGCAAGCCGCAGCATGACACTGGTGGAAAGCGTGCCGAGGGCTCCGATTGTTATCAGGTGCATGGAGGCGACGGGATCGTTTTCTTTCAGAAGGCTTAACCCGCTTGCGCCAGCGCCTGCAGCCAGCCATAAGTAGCCAAGTGCCAGTACCAGAAGGTCTGGCCGGTTTCGGCAGTGCCAGAGCTTCCAGCGAGCAGCGCGAACCACAATCAGAAAACCCGCAACCAGCAATAACAGACCCACGGCCGGGGCCGCGACTGGCAGAAAGCTGAGCAGCAGTGCCAGCAGCAAGATGGCCAGAAGGGTTCCCTCAACATGTGGCTGAACCCGGGCCTCAAGGGGGATGCCCCGTTTCTCAAGCGTGCCGGCCACAGCCGGCGCAATGACTCGCCCGCCGATAAACGTCATCAGAAGCAGCAAACCGACAATGGCGGTTGTCAGTACCTGGCGGCTATCCAGTATTGCCGGTGCGCTTGCGGCCAGTGTGTTGCTGGCAAGCCAGAAAACGACCGACAACAGGCAAAGAAGCAGAATCAGCGGGCCGGCAATCCGGTTGCGCCATTTTTTGGCCGCCTGAAATCTCGGGACCGCGTAGCGCGCCAGCATGAGGGCGAAGGCCGGGCTTAACAGTTGGGCGGCAATACTTTCCGGCGCCAGAACCCAGCTGACCCTCGCGAGTATCCAAAGCACAAAGAGCAGAGTGAGTACCCGGCCAGGTTGGGGGCCGAGGGTGTAGCCGGCGATGAGGGCCAGGGCGAAGCCGAATATCAACTCATGGCCGTGTCCCGCACCGAGCAAACCGGGTGGCCAGCCTGTCCCGGACAGCACGCTGTATATCGACAGGGGAACCGTTAATGCGGCGAATAGTGATGCGGCAGGGAAGAATAGCCAGAACGCATGAATGTTCTTTCTTGGCATGCCTGAGTTGTCCGAAGTCATCTCGTGTCCTTGACCGTTCGGCGCACCGAAACTATCAGTAAAAATAACGCGGGAAACATTTTAAAGGTGCATCATGAATATTACACAACTTGCCCGTCTACCATTTTCCGGCAATGGCGCCTGGTCAGAGCTGCGGCGCCTTGACCTGTCCATTCCGTTCCTGGCCTGGGTGGTGGTAGTGCCGATGTCGTTTCTGCCGCCGGTGCTGCTCTACTATGCCGGAACGCAGTACGGCGACGCCTTCATGCAGGGATTCGGAGACAAGGAGTGGCGGTTTATCACCACTATCCTTTTCCTGGCAGAGTTACTCACGTTCTTCGTGATGGGCTGGCTGATCCACGCCGTTATGGATAGTCATCAATTGAAAATCAGTTATCAGGATGCCTATTTGCTGGCCGCAATTGCGCCGCTACCGCTCTGGCTGTCATCACTGGCGCTGCTGGTGCCGGTGCTGGCAGTCAGCGTTGTGGCGGTGTTTGCCGCCTTGTTCCTGTCCTGTGCGCTGGTCTACCAGGGCGTTCGCTCATTCTGCGAGCGAAGCGATAATGATGTGGTGGTCATGTCGGCCACCTACACCGTTATGTCGGCGTCTTTGCTGGCATGGGGCGTGCTGATGGCAATGGTTTGGGCGTTCTGATCAGGCCGTGTGGGGGAGGACGCCAAAATAGATGGCACTGAAGTGGCAGGCGCTGCCGCCGATTACGAACAGGTGCCAGATCGCATGCATATAAGGTATGCGGTCGGCCAGATAGAAGGCGACACCGGCGGTGTACAAAATGCCGCCGGCAATCGTCAGGTTCAGGGCTGTTTCACTCAGGTTGGCCACCAGATCGGATGAGGCGAACGTGATCAGCCAGCCCATGGCCACATAGATGCCAACCCTCGCGAGCTTGAAGCGGTTTTTGAAAATAACCTTCAGCACCACGCCGGTGATCGCCAGTGACCAGATCACCGCAAACAGTGTCCAGCCCACCGTGCCGCGCATGTTTACAAGCAGAAAGGGCGTGTAGGTGCCGGCGATCAGCAGAAAAATGGCGCAATGATCAAGGGTTTTGAACGCCCTTTTCAGTTCTGGCCGCCGGGCACCGTGATACAGGGCTGAGGCCAGATAAAGAAGAATCAGGGACGCGCCGAAAATACTGAAACTGACAATCTTCCAGGCATCCCCGAATTGACTGGCGCCCACGATCAACGCGGCCGTGCCAATAACGCTCAATATTGCGCCCAGACCATGGGTGGCGCTGTTCAGCCACTCTTCAATGCGGTGATGGTTATTATTTGCGGGGGATGGAGTTGCTGTCACAGAGCGGTCTTCCGAATTAGCCATGGCCCTAAAATACTTCAGCGTACACCTGTACGCAATGCCTGATCGTGAACATCCTGTGACCCTGTTCAGAAAAACTGAACGACCTGTCGGAAAACTTCCGATTTCTCTCGAGTCTGCCGCTGGTTAGCATGCGTATATCCGATCAAAGACAGAGGAGGTTCTCCCGATGGCAAAAGTGCTTGTGCTCTATTACTCCATGTATGGCCATATTGAGACAATGGCAAACACCATTGCCGAAGGTGCAAAAGGTGTCGATGGTGCAGACGTTACAGTCAAGCGTGTGCCGGAAACCATGGCCGACCAGGCATTTCTGGGCGCTGGCGGAAAGGCGGACCAGGAAGCCCCGGTAGCCGATCCGAAAGAGCTGGCAGAATACGACGCGATCATTTTCGGTACGCCCACCCGGTTCGGCAACATGGCCGGGCAGATGCGGACCTTCCTGGATCAGACAGGCGGTTTGTGGGCCGAAGGCAAGCTTCACGGCAAGGTGGCCAGTGTGTTTACCTCCACAGGCACCGGTGGCGGGCAGGAGCATACCATCAGCTCATTCTGGACCACACTGGCCCACCACGGCATGGTCATTGTGCCCCTGGGTTACGGCATCCCGGAATTCTTCGATATCTCGGAAGTGAATGGCGGGACTCCCTACGGAGCGTCAACTATCGCAGGCGGGGACGGCTCACGGCAGCCCAGCGAGAAAGAGCTGGCGATTGCCCGCTTCCAGGGTAAGCACGTTGCCGAGCTGGCAGTAAAACTGCACGGCTGATTCTGAAGTTTTAGCAAAGCGTTGAGCGTTTTTCAGGGCAGCAGGCGAGAGCTTGCTGCCCTTTTTTATGCGGTATCCGGTTGGCTTCAGGGCCGGCTCTTCGCAGTTGCGGTTTTCAGGCGGGAGAAAGTCGCCGGCACAACACCGAGCCATGATGCCAGTTGATTATCTGGCACCCGTTTAACCAGTTCTGGGTATTCTTCCAGCAACAACTTGTAGCGTTCTCTTGCCGGCATGGTGTGCTTGCGGAATTCTCTCATACTGGCCAGCTCGGCAATTTCTTCCGTCAGGGCAAGGGCGAACCGGGGCCAGAGCCCTTCACCGTGAGACTGGATAGCGGACCGGAACGCCGCGAAGTCAGCCACCCAGGCCGTTACCGGCGTTACTGAGGTCAGGCAAAGGGTGTTTCGTACGGTTCGGCTACGGCCAAAAACCGGCCAGACCATATCGCCTTCGGAAAAGAAGTGGTGGACGGACACCTTGCCGCTGGGTGCTTCCCGGAACAGCCGAAGGATGCCGTACTGAACCAGATAAACGTTTGCCCAGGGTGTGTCGTGCTTCTCCAGAGCGGTTTCGGGGTCAACCCTGCAAAGGTGAAACAGGCGGGCGAGGTCTGCCAGAAACCGTGCGTCGGGATCATTCTCGTGCCCTGCCAGGCGAATTCCGAAAACCCGGCTGAGGCCATTCAGCAGGGCAGCTGACTCAGGTGCGGCATCCTGCTGGATAATATCCGGGTTGTTTTCTCCCAACATGCACGGGGCGGAGGAAACGTCTGGCCTGAAGATGCTGTTCATGGCGTTGACCCTGTTATGAGTGTCAGGTGAATTGTGGTATCAGAGAAACATCTTTTGAAATGACTTAAATCATTAAGCCTTTTTCACTGAGTCGATATCGCGATCTGACGAACGTTCAGTGATAGACTCCGCCTCCTGTTGCTGGAAGTTTCCCCTTTCCTCACGGAGTCCCGATGGCCGCAGCCTTTGCCCTTTTCTTCAAGCTTATTCCGCTCTACGTAACGGTCGCCCTGGGCTGGGTCGCCGGTCGTTATCTTGAGGCCAGTGGTCGTCATATCGCCGGCATCATGCTCTATATCGTGACGCCCTCAGTGGTGTTTTCCGGGGTGATGGTAGCGCCGCTTTCTCCCGAAGTTATCTTGTTGCCGTTTCTGGTATTCGGGATTTCTTCTGTGCTGGGAATTGCGCAATTAAAGCTGGCAAAGCGGGTGCTCTCCGACGGCAGTGCCAACATCATTCCCCTGTGTGTGGGTTCCGGTAACACGGGGTACTTCGGTGTGCCGGTTGCGTTGTTGCTGTTCGGTGAGGAGGGGCTGGGGCTCTACATCGTGTGCATGCTGGGCACCACGCTGTTCGAGAACTCCGTGGGCTTCTATCTGGCGGCGAGAGGGCGTTACAGCATCAAGGATTCGCTCTGGCGGGTGCTGAAGCTCCCGTCGGTATACGCCTTCCTGGCGGCCGTCGTCCTTAACCTGGCGGGCATCGGAATTCCGGATATCTTTGTGCCGCTGTTCGATAACCTGCGCGGCGCCTACAGCATTCTGGGCATGATGATCATTGGCATGAGCATCACCAGCTTTCGCGGCCTGGCGGGCAATGTCCGTTTCACGGCCCTGGCGTTTTTCGGGAAGTTCGTGGTCTGGCCACTGGTGGCCATTGTGTTCTGGTGGCTGGATTCAACCGTGCTGGGCATCTATGAGCCGGCCGTACACAAGGCCATGTTCCTGATTTCGATCACGCCGATTGCCGCGAATACTGTGGTCATTGCGACCCTGCTGGATACCTCGCCAAGGCAGGCAGCGGGTACCGTATTGCTTACCACGCTGTTTGCCCTGGCGTTTATCCCGGTGATGATCTCACTTGCTTTCTAGCGGCTGCTTGACGGTGTTGCCGCCGGTTGCGCTTCGCTGGCCCTGGCTTCTGCGATATCGCTGCGGGCATGGCGCACCACACTGATACCGGCCGTTATAGCCAGCGT
>NZ_DDOI01000048.1:21055-29188 GCF_002341575.1 Marinobacter sp. UBA2498
TTATAGCCAGCGTGCCCATGATGGCGGCTACAATCAGGTCTGGCCAGGCTGTCCCGGTGCCGAACACACCAAGGGCGGCTACCATAACAGCGATGTTGCTGATGGCATCGTTGCGGCTGCATAGCCAGACAGACCGCATGTCGGAATCGCCTTCACGGAATTTGAACAGCATGGCGGCCACGCTCATGTTGGCAGCAAGCGCCAGCAGGCCGACGGCTCCCATGGTCAGGGGCTCCGGGGTAATGCCCGCCTGAACCACCCAGACGGCACGGGCCCATACCACCAGGCCAAACACTGTCATGGTGATGCCCTTGACCATGGCTGCGCGACCGCGCCAGAGCATACCCATGGAGAGGACCGTGAGAGACAGAACGTAGTTGGCGCTGTCGCCGAAGAAATCGATGGCATCCGCCATCAGAGAGACCGAGCCGGATGACAGGCTGGCGATGCCTTCCACCACGAACATGGCCAGGTTCACCCACAAGGCAATCCATAACGCTTTACGAAAGCCCGGGGCAGGGGATTTGGGTTCGGGGGCGGAGCAACTGCACGCCATAAAGACCTCCTTGGTTCAGATGATCTTATTGAAAACCCTGTAGTATCTACAGGGTCAACAGTTGCTGCAGAAATTTTTGAGATTCGTCAGTTCTGGCGAGTCCCATGGGTGCCGGCAACGTGGTTGTGGCGGTCTTCGGGCTCTGGAGTATCAAACTCCGTGCTAAGCCCGCCAAGAATGCCGCATTCGCGCACAGTGCGCCCATTGGTGCAGGCTTCCTGAAGCTGCTCGAGAGTTTCTTCAAGGCTCGCCAGCTCCTTCAGCCGTTCCCGCACGTGATTCAGATGGCGAGCCAGCAGGGCATCGACTTCGCTGCAATCTGCTTCCGGTTGCTCGGCCAGTCGGATCAGCTCGCGGATCTCGTCCTGGGCCATGTCCAGGTTGCGACAGCGTTTGATAAACAATAACCGGTCCAGATGGGCATTGCGGTAGGAACGGTAGCCACTGTTGTCCCTGTCCGGTTCCGGTAGCAAACCGATTTTTTCGTAGTAGCGGATGGTTTCAACAGGAATGGCCGTTGTCTTTGCAAGTTCACCGATTTTCACTGCCTTATCCCCCCGGTAGTACCCGGAAAATGGACCGTTGCCTTGAATCCTCCGGTCGGGCCGGAGCTGAAATTCAGGATACCACCATAGCGGTCTGCAATCTCCCGCACGATGGCCAGCCCCAGGCCATGCCCCGGCGTTTGTTCGTCCAGGCGCAGCCCGCGGGTGCCGAGGGTGTCCAGCGCGTCGGGAGGAATTCCGGGGCCATCGTCCTCAACGGTGATCGCAAATCCTTTCCCATCCTCTTGCAGACCAAGTTCCACGAACCTGGCGGACCACTTGCCGGCATTGTCCAGAAGGTTGCCCAGCACCTCGTTCAGGTCGTGCTCTTCGATGGGCCAGCGTCGTTCTTCGGTCAGTACGGTCGACATTTCAAAGGATTTTGCCGGATACAGCCGGCCGAGCATCCAGAGAAGGTCTCGGGCCTGCTTCAGAGGGTAGGCGCTTTTGCCGACCTGTGGACCCGCGAACCGGCTGCGCCGCATTTCTGCCTCAAGTTGTCTGTCGATATCATCGAGCCTGCCGGCCATTTGTTGTCTTAGGGTGTTGGGGAGGGGGCGGTCGGTATCTTCCAGAATCTGGCGAACGGCAGCGATGGGCGTTTTAACGCTGTGGGAGAGATTCGCCAGCGCATCCCGGGAGCGCTCCAGCCGCTGGTCCAATGAGTCGAGCAACTGGTTGAGCTGCAGTACAAGAGGTTGGAACTCCTCGGGGGCCCTGACATCAATCCGCGATATCTCGCCATCCTGCAGCCGCTTTAATGCGGCCTTGAGGCTTACTACGGGGCGCATGGACAGGTTGATACCCAGCCAGAGTGTGCCAACCAGCAGCAGGATCAGCAGCAGGGAAACAACGGCCGTCCAGGCGTGAAGCTCGGCCTGGCTCCGGCTCAAGGCACCAAGGTCTTCGGAAACGATCACCACGATGGGCTGGTCGTCCACGCGAAAGGACTTCCGGTAAGCAAGGATATCCGAGGGCGCCTCCGCAATTTCGGCGCCACTGACCCGCAGTGTACCTTCCTCGCCGGACTCCACCAGTGGCATCAACAGCGGTGCCCAATTCTCGGGGGAGATGATGGTCCGGGTGTCGGAATGGATAGCGAATGCGTGGTGAAAAACTTCCTGGAAATAATCACCGGTCTGTAGGGTGTCCAGCCGACCACTGGAATCGCGAATCTGGTGTTCCAGAAAAGCGACTTCGTCTTTGAGCCGGGTGAACGGATCCGTCTGCGCTTCATCAACTCTTCCGCCATGACCTATTTCGACGTTCGCATTCCCGGTCTGGAAATGACCGTGGTCCAGGCGGATGGCAACAATGTGCAGCCGGTGAACGTGGACGAGTTCCGCATTGGCGTGGCAGAAACCTACGATGTGATCGTTCGCATCACGGATAGGAAAGCCTACACCATCTTTGCCGAATTCATGGGCCGCTCGGGCTTTGCCAGGGGGACTCTTGCGCCGGAAGAGGGGATGACGGCAGAAGTGCCGGAACTTCGGGAGGCGCCATTGCTGACCATGGCCGATATGGCCGGGCATATGGATCATGGCGATATGAATCATGGAGACATGAGCAAAGACGCCATGGGCGGCATGAACGACGACGGCATGGACAGTGGTGAAATGGCCGGGATGGATCACAGTGCCATGGGCCATGGCAGTATGGGCGGGAGCGATGGAGCTTCCATGCCGGAAGATCCCTTTTATGCCAGTGGCAGCGGGTTGATGCCCACCGCCAGCAATGGTGGAAAGTTCCTGTCCTATGCCGATCTCAGGGCACAGAACCCGTTGTACGACCACCGCGAGCCAACCCGCGAGATTGAATTGCGCCTTACTGGCAACATGGAGCGCTATGAGTGGAGCATCAACGGCATCAAGTATGAGGATGCCGACCCCATCGTCCTGCAGTATGGCGAGCGGGTCCGCTTCAAATTCGTCAACGAAACCATGATGACCCACCCCATGCACCTGCACGGTATGTGGTCGATCCTTGATGTGGGCGAGGGCAAATGGAACCCCCTGAAGCACGTGATCAGCGTGGCGCCAGCCACCACTGTCTATATGGAAACGGAGGTGGATGCACCGGGTGAGTGGGCGTTCCATTGCCATCTTTCCTACCACGCCGCCTCCGGCATGTTCCGCAAGATCGTGGTTGAAGGTGGCCCGGACAGCACCGTTGCCGAGGGTAAGCCAAGCGGCACACAGGGAGGTGAATCATGAGTCGGTTAACAGCCTCCATGTGCGGCCTGACTCTGGCCGTGACTGCAATGTCCACACCAGCGATTGCCCAGGACGATCCGGCCAAAAAGACCCAGACCGCCAAGAGCTTCTGGGGTGTGTCTGCGGAGAAGTTTGAGTACCGGTATAGCGATTCGGACGAGGAGCTGGCGGTTATTGAAGGCGATGCCTTTTATGGCACCGATGAACTGAAATTCCGCTGGTTGTTCGAGGGCGAGTGGGAAGAGGGTCACAATGCCTGGGAAACCCTGGAAAACCAGTTTGTTGCCCAGACTCCGGTGGATGATTTCTGGGATGCCAAGGCCGGAATCCGCATAGATACCCCGGAAGGTCCGGACCGGGTCTATGGCGTGCTTGGGGTCACCGGGCTGGCACCCTACTGGTTCGAGGTAGACACCAACCTTTATGTCAGCGATGAAGGCGACGCCTCGGCGGACTTTGAGGCGGAATACGAGTTGTTGGTCACCAACTTCTGGATCCTGTCGGCTTCGTTCGAGACTCTTGTGGCGTTTTCAGAGGATCGGGAGATTGGTGTCGGCAAGGGGCTCAATTCCACCGAGTGGGGGCTGAGGCTGAGTTATGACCTGATTGACCGGGCCTTCTCGCCCTATGTGGGCGTGGTACACGAGCGCAAGTACGGCGACACTGCTGATCTGGCAGAAGCCGGGGGCGGAAGCACAGAAGACTGGTTTGCCGTGATTGGCGCGCGAATCGCCTTCTGATCTTTCGGATAGCGTGCCGGGGCAGAACCCACCCCGGCACATTCGCGCCTCAGAGCACTTTCTTCAACTGGCCATAGTCTCCGCCAGTGCGCAGTACCAGAGTGATGTTATTGTCGTTACGGTTCCGGAAAAACCACCCGTGGTCGCCGGTAAAGGCGGCCTCAAGCTCTCCTTCATCTTCAGGAACACCTCGGCCCTTCTCGTAAGAGATGGATTGGCCGCTACCGTTGCCGTGGGTGTCGTAGTTGATAGGGCCGCCTTCAGACGCCCAGGAGTATCGGGCCACAGCCCCTTCCTCCATAGTGAGTTTGAATTCGGTTCCCTCGCCCGGCGTCAGCACCACGCGTACTTCATCCTGCCATTGCGGTTCGACAGCTACTGGTTCAGCCGCGGGCTCTGGTTTCGCAGCCGTGATCTCTGCTTCGGGCGCAGAGACCGATTCATCTGAAGGCTCGGCCATGACAGGCTCCGCGACTTCCTGAGGCCCTTGTGCAGACGACGATTGAACGGCAACCATCTCGGCCTCCGCGTCGGCGGCGGCTTCCTCGGCCAGCTGTTCCTTGATTTCACCCATTTCGGTCAAGCCCAGCAGTCGTCCGGCTCCGGTCGGATCGAGCGCGTACTCCGCGGGCATCACAACGGTAACCAGCAGTATCAGCGCCACGATGGCCGCAACAATGGTTGATCGAATCAGTTTGGCGGTACTTGGCAGTTCTTCTCGATTAGGTATGTCAGTGTTGTACATAAAGGTTCTCCAGAATCAGGCGACGAAATAACCGGTAAGCTGATAGCCGAATAGCAGGAAGCCTGCACTCATCATGGCCACATTCGCGGTGTAGGCGTGACGGAAAAAGCCGTCGGTTTTGCGCCAGAAATTGATGGCAATCAGGATCATGGCCAGGGCAATGAGCTGTCCGATTTCCACGCCTACATTGAAGGCGAGAAGATTCGGAATCAGCCCGTCCGGCGAGATGTCGTACTCAAGGATCTTGGTGGACAACCCGAAGCCGTGGAAAAAACCGAAGATGAGCGTGGCGGCTTTGGTGTTGGGCTGAAAGCCAAACCAGCGCTGATAGGCGCCGATATTGTCCAGTGCCTTGTACACGATCGACAGGCCGATAATCGCATCGATGATGTAGCTATTGATGCCGACGTTGAAGTACACGCCCAGCAGCATTGTGGTGGAATGCCCCAGGGCAAACAGGCTCACGTAGATAGCGATGTGCTGCATGCGGTACAGGAAGAAAATGACCCCCAGCAGAAAGAGCAGGTGGTCGTAACCGGTGACCATGTGTTTGGCACCGAGGTAGGTAAAAGCAATCAGGTTTATGCCGGTAATCTCCTGAATGTATCCCTTGTCGCCCTGGGCGACGGCATGGGCCAACGCATCCGCGCTGAGACCGAGCAGGCCCAGTGTCAGGAATATCCAGAAAAAACGATTTCCGCCGGCAGCAACCCGCGCCCAAGGGCGAGGTTTGCCAAGCAAAGTTGACAGCATAGTAACTCCGTAGAATGGGTTTTCGTTCAGCTGCTAAGGCAGCATTGCTCAGATAAACGTGCAGAGCTTTGGCGGGCGGTCGAGCCGGTAACGAAAACTGCGGGGATTCTCTCCAGCAAAGGGAACAGGGCGCCGGAGTGAAGGTGTCAGGTTGGAGAATACCGGCATTTTCAACCGGTCTGCGGACTCGTGGGAGTGGTTGCCAGAGTCATGATGAGAGTGGCGGTCTTGATGGTCTTGCACGCTGTGGCTGTGATGATCATGACTGTGGCCGTGATGGCCTTCGTGCAGGATGTTGGCTTCAGTCAGCTCCGGTACTCCATGGGATAACGTTTCTCCCATGACTGAGAAGGTCATGCCGATGAGCGCAATCAGCATGACAATAATCGGTATTCTTTTTTTACGGTTAACGGCCGTAATCATAAGAACCAGCTTCTGAACTCAAGCTCCGTAAGTGCGTTAATCCGCAATGGGGCGATGCAATGGTTGGTAACGAGAGAATACCATTCCCAGCCAGTTTTTAAGGAATTAAAACAATGAAATGTGATTGCTCTTAAACGTTTGCGGTTCAACTGGATGACCCAGATCAATCTGTATGCTGTTAACCACTCTTGATGGATACTTTTCAGTTTCAATTCAGTTTCATGGTCTTTACTCATGGTGATGCACATTGTTGCAGCCAATAAGGAGGATCTCATGAACAGATTAAGTCGTTTCGTTGCCTGTTCCGTGTTCGTCGCCTTGCCTGCCTTTGCTTTTGCTCAGGGCAACTCAGGGCAAATGCCAGGTGCTGGCATGATGAACCAGGAACAAGTGCAGCAGATGAATGAAAATATGGCGCGCATGCAGGCCATGATGCAGGAAATGCGAAACGCCAACTCCAACGCTGAACGCCAGAGACTGCGCCAGCAACACATGGAGTACATGCAGGAGCACATGCAGATGATGCGTGGCGGCATGATGGGCCCCGGGATGATGGGCCAGGGCATGATGGGCAATGGTCAGGGAATGATGGGTAATGGCCAGGGCATGATGAACAACCAGGGCATGATGAACAATCACGGCCAGGGTAAAAAGCAGTCTGGCCATGCCCAGGGCAACCGTTCTGGTGGTCCGGGGATGGACAACGAGCAGCGCCTGGAAATGATGGAAAACCGGATGAACCAGATGCAGATGATGATGGAGCAAATGCTGGAGCATCAGCGGCAACTGAACCGCAACTGATGCGGGTAAGCGGTCTAGTCGAACAGTGACAGCTGATCGGATTGCTGCTTCGATGGCACGCGGGGGCGTTTCTGAACAGGTCCCTTGCGACTGCCGTGTCGTAGCAGCACCCGATCTGTTTCTGTCTTGCTGACCTGCTGCTTGCGAAAGTCGCCAACCGCCTTACGGGCAACCCGGGCCGCCTGTTCATGAGCGCACACCGGCGAGATGTAGGTGTTGCCGCCGTAACGCTCTTTCTGGGCCGGTGTCATCAGCCATGGGGTGTGGATCATTTCACTGGGAACGCCAGCCAGCTCGGGAATCCAACGCCGGATGAACTCGCCATCGGGGTCCAGTTTCTGGCTTTGCAGCACCGGGTTGTAAATTCGCAGAGCGTTGATGCCGGTCAGGCCCGACTGCATCTGGGTCTGGGAGTAGTGAATGCCCGGCTCGAAATCGGTAAACATCCGGGCAAGATGAAGGGCGGGATCGCGCCAGTGTAGCCATAGCTGATAGCTGGCAATTGCCATCAGCATGGCCCGCATCCGGAAGTTGATCCAGCCCGAATGGGTCAGTGCACGCATGCTGGCGTCCACCAGGGGCCAACCGGTCTGACCTTCCTGCCAGCGCTGTAGCCGCTCGGAATCATTGGGTCCGGTTTTCAGCGCTTCCATTTCCCGGTGCATGGCCCGGAACTCCAGTTCAGGCTCGTCTTCCAGTTTCTGGATGAAATGGCAGTGCCAGTGTAATCGCGAGCGGAAGCTCGTCAGGCTTTTCTTTTTTCGGGGCAGGGTGTTGCGGTGATTGCCGGTTGCCTTGGCCCCCTGGTAGATCTCTCGCAGGCTGACGGTGCCGTAGGCAATATGCGGACTCAGGCGCGAGCAGGCCCTGACTGCGGTGTTCGGGCTGGAGATGTTGTACTGGTAGCCGACGCAGCGACGGTCGAGGAAAGAGGTGAGTAGTTTTTCGCCTCGGGTGCTTCCTCCGGCCTGACGGTCCGGGCAGCTATCAGGCAGTGTGAAGTCCCGGCTGTCGTAGCCACTGGCATCGCCCTCGATGCCTTTCATTTCCGGTATTCTTGCTGGGGCCTCTAGCAACGGCTGACGCATCAGCTCGGTCCAGGCTCTGTCCCAGACATTCCGGTCGCCCAAGCGGCGAACCACACCGAACTGGTTCCACTCGCGGAATTCCACCTGGTTTTCCGAGCACCAGCCAATGACTGCCTTGTCTCGCTCGAAGGTCCAGTGCCCGCCGGTTTCCTGGTGGCAGAACACGCGTTTGACGTCTTGCCTGGCCTGAAGCTGTTTCAGCGTATCAATCACCGACCCTCTCATCACCAGGAGCCGGCTGCCGGCCTTTCGCAACTGCCGGTCAA
>NZ_DDOI01000143.1:0-358 GCF_002341575.1 Marinobacter sp. UBA2498
TGGATGAACCCGAACCTCGACGGCAAGGCGACCAACGCGGTTACCTCTGGCATCGAAGGTGCCTGGACCTCGAATCCGACCAAGTTCGACATGGGCTACTTTGATCTGCTGTTTGGCTACGAGTGGCAGCTGACCAAGAGCCCGGCTGGTGCGAACCAGTGGGAGCCGATCGACATCAAAGAAGAGCACATGCCGGTTGATCCGACTGATCCGTCCGTCCGTCGCAAGCCGATGATGACCGATGCCGACATGGCAATGAAGGTAGATCCGAAGTACCGCGCAATCTGCGAGAAGTTCATGGCAGATCCCGAGTACTTCAAAGACTGCTTCGCCCGTGCCTGGTTCAAGCTGACCCACC
>NZ_DDOI01000143.1:455-3505 GCF_002341575.1 Marinobacter sp. UBA2498
AGCTGACCCACCGCGACATGGGGCCCAAGTCCCGCTATATCGGACCGGGTGTGCCTGATGAAGATCTGATCTGGCAGGATCCTGTTCCCCAGGGCGAGACCAATTACATTGAGGAAGTGGTCAAGCAGAAGATTGCCGGGGCCGGATTGAGCCTGAACGAGCTGATCTGCACCGCGTGGGACAGTGCCCGTACTTTCCGCGGCTCAGACATGCGTGGTGGTGCAAACGGTGCGCGGATTCGCCTGGCGCCCCAGAAGGACTGGGAGGGTAACGAGCCCGATCGTCTGGATAAGGTGCTGAAGGTTTACGAGCAGATTTCGGCTGACACTGGCGCCAGCGTTGCTGACGTTATCGTGCTTGGCGGTAACCTTGGCATCGAGATGGCAGCCAAAGCAGCCGGCCACGAGGTTCACGTACCCTTCTTGAAGGGACGTGGTGACGCTACCGACGAGATGACGGATGCCGAATCCTTCGATCCGATGGAGCCGCTGGCGGATGGCTTCCGCAACTGGCAGAAGAAGGACTACGTGGTCAAGCCGGAAGAAATGCTTCTGGATCGTGCCCAACTGATGGGACTGACAGCGCCTGAAATGACCGTCCTGCTGGGTGGCATGCGGGTGCTCGGTACCAACTACGGCGGCACCAAGCACGGCGTATTCACCGATCGCGTTGGCCAGTTGACCAATGATTTCTTCGTCAATCTGACTGATATGTCGAATCGTTGGGAGCCGACTGGCAAGAACTCGTACAACATCGTGGATCGCAACAGTGGCAATACCAAGTTCACTGCGACCCGTGTTGATCTCGTGTTCGGTTCCAACTCGATCCTGCGTGCCTACGCAGAAGTGTATGCCCAGGACGACAACGAAGAGAAGTTCGTGAAAGACTTCGTTGCAGCCTGGACCAAGGTCATGAACGCCGACCGGTTCGACGTCGAATAAGACCTGTAAGCTAGCGATTGGACACCCCGGTTTCGGGGTGTCCGTCTATCAACTTCCCGCCAAATTCCTTACAATCCGCTCCGTCTGATTTTTGATCAGTCTCACCCCGAACAGACCCTGTAATTGCTGGAGCACTCATGCGCATCATTCTCGCCCCAATGGAAGGGCTGGTTGACGCACCCATCCGTGAAACCCTTACCGGGGTAGGCGGCATCGACCGTTGCGTAACGGAATTCGTTCGTGTCACCCATGGCATGCTGCCACCGAGAGTGTTCTACAAATACGCCCCCGAATTGTACAACCGGTCGCTCACTCAAGTGGGCACCCCCGTTGCCGTTCAGCTGCTGGGTTCAGACCCTCACCAGATGGCGCGCCACGGCGTGCGTGCGGCTGAACTCGGCGCCACCCAGGTGGATATCAACTTTGGTTGCCCGGCCAAAACGGTCAACAAGCACAAGGGTGGCTGTGTGTTGATGCGCGAGCCGGAGCTTATGCATGAGATCGTGGCTGCTGTGCGTCAGGCTGTGCCAGCGCATGTGCCGGTCACAGCCAAAATGCGGCTGGGGTATGACGACCGATCCATGGGTGTGGCTTGTGCCCAGGCATTGGAAGCGGCAGGCGCGGCAGAGATTGTCATTCATGCCCGCAGCAAAGTAGACGGGTATAAGCCGCCGGCCTATTGGGAGGAAATCGCCCGGGCCCGGGAAGCTGTCAAAACCCACATAATTGCCAATGGCGAAATCTGGAGTGTCGCGGACTACTGGCGTTGCCGTGAGGTGTCCGGCTGCGATGACGTGATGATTGGCCGTGGCCTGATCGCCCGGCCAGACCTCGCCCGGCAGATCAAGGCCAGCCAGCAGGGCAAAACGGTGCCGGATATGACCTGGCCGGAAGCTGTCGCCCTGGTTCGTGAGTACGCTACGGTTCTTCAGGGCTGGCTTGAGGACCGCTATGTGACCGGTCGTATCAAACAATGGCTTAACTTTCTCCGCCAGGGTTTCGCCGAGGCAGAGGCGCTCTGGCCCGAGGCCCGGAAAATCCGTCAGGTGGCGCCCATGATGGCATGCCTGGAACAGCGGGTTATCCTGACGGACTCCCGCGCTGCCTGATCCTCATTCAAGCGCACTGACTCAATCCCCACGCGTTGACCTTCCCGCCGCCTAAACTGGTATCAACGGGATTGTCGTTCGTATCAATACCGGTACCAATAAAAAACGAGTGGGAGGACGAACAACATGTTCAGAGCAGGTTTGCGCAACACGATGGCCTTTGCCGGAGTGTCAGTCGGTATGCTAGTGGGCGCCGCTATGCCGGCTGCCGCCGACGACCACGTGGTGAAAGTCACACCCCTGGGAAGCCACGATGGTGAGTTCTGTGGCCGGGACCGGGCGCTGGTCTTTGAAGATCCCAATGGCACCCGAATTCTCTATGACGCCGGCAGAACGGTCGCCGGTCCGGATGATCCCCGACTGGGCAAAATTGATGTTGTTCTGGTTTCCCACATGCATGGGGACCATGTGGGTGATCAGCGCATCAGCAAGACCAATCAGGGCACGTGCGGATCTCCAGACACCGGCGTTTCAACATTGCCACAATCCAACACTGTTGATATTGCGGTAAAACACGGTTCAAAAATTGTTACGGGTAGCGAAATGCCCGCCTTCTTTGCCGCCAAGCTGAAAGATGCCGGCGGTGATCCTGCAAACTCGCTGTTGGTTCGGTTCGGTGGCGAGCGTGAGGTTGGCGGAGTGGCAATTACGACCGTGCCGGCTGTGCACAGCAATGGCGTATCGCCTTCGTTCCTCACCGGGCCACTGGCAGAGTATCTGGCTGCCGCGGGTGTTGGCGCCAGTGTCGGACCACCCACGGGCTACGTGCTCAGGTTCTCCAACGGCCTGGTGGTCTACCTGTCCGGTGACACTGGCATTACTGCCGAGCAAAAGCTGGTCGTGAAGGATCACTACGGTGCGGGACTTGTGGTGATGAACATCGGTGATACGTTCACCACCGGACCGAAACAGGCCGCCTACGTAATCAATGACCTCGTGCAACCGAAGGCGGTTATCGCCTCCCACGCCAACGAACCTGCGACCTCCGGTGGCATGGTGC